>JALZKK010000290.1 GCA_030859285.1 Acidobacteriota bacterium
AGCCATGCGCCGCCTTGCAGCAACGTCTCAGCCAGAGAAGTCGGGACGGCGATCTCTTCGGCCTTTTCGTCAGAGAGGGTCGAGCCACACTCGCTACAGACGGCATTACTCGCCGCCAGCAATGAGAAGGCTTCCGCTGACGGCAGACGAAACAGCGCGCGCCCGTCTTGACGACAACTCACCAAAATCTCTCGCCGGATTAACCCGGCCTCAGCCAGTTTGCTCGATAAGCCTTCGAGTAAGCCTTCGCGCTCGTCAACGGCGACAGGCAAAGCTGCGCCGCCTTCACGTTGCGTCTCAAACAGACGCCGCAGCGCGCGCCGCGCTTCCACATTCTCCATCAACCCAACGGCGCGCAGCATGACCGCCTCCATCTCGCCGCGCGCGCGGTTCATCGCTGCGTCTCCCTCTCGCGCAACGAAGCGCTGGAAACTTTCAGAGACACGCGGCGCGCACTCACGCCAAGCCATGGCTGACGGCACGCCCGCCGCCAACACGTCACGGCCATCGCCGGCAAGCGCGGCGTTGAGCGCCTCGACGACGTTCCGGCAAAAATCATCAAGCCAGCGCTGGCCGTCCCCCTCCCCTCCACAATAGACGACGCCCGCGCGCAACCCGGCCTCACCAAACAACAGAAAGTATGCGAAGTTCTCAGAGCAGAAGAGATCACCGCGCACGTAAGGCATCTCTGCGCCAGAATTATGGAGGAGCGTTTGTTCCAACTCTCTAATGTTTTCGGAGCCGGGCAGCGCGAGGGCAAAAAGATGCTGGCGTGCCGAATGGATCAGCGAAACCCATCCAATTTCCCGTAATTTCTCCAACAGCGAGACCCGCACCGCAGCATCGACAAAATACTCAAGCACTCTGCTCTCGATCTTTAACATAAGAACGGGAAAGCCTCTGCTTAAACGCGATCCAATCTATCATGCCCTCGTGCAGTTCTGTTTCTCTTTCTTTGAAGGTCATGGCTCAAGTGGGGAAGAGAGACTGAACCACGAAGAACACGAAGCGGAATCATGCAAGAGCGGACGCACAACAATCAATGAACAGCAGCTTATCCTTCGTGCATCATTTAGTGTTGTCCTTCGTGGGCTTTGTGCGCTTCGTGTTCTTCGTGGTTCCAGCTTCCGATGTCAGGCGCTAGCCTGAAAGAAATGATTTCCAGCCTGCCGACCGTACCAACATGCCACAGACAGTTCAACCTGAACCGATTTACTTGGCCTGAGCGCTTTCTTTTAGTTCATGTTTCAGCTTCTGCTAATGGCCTGTCACGAAACAGTCACATTGGTTCTTGTCATGCCTATAAGTGTTGGATAGGATAGCTTTGCTGTTGAGAGACAGCACCTGCCTCACTTCTGTAATACCCATGAAGCAGTACTGATTTTTATAAAGGAGCAGACGCCCCTAATCTATGTTTGTGAGTCAATTCATTCCCCGCGCACTGGCCGCGTGCTTCGTGCTTGCTATTTTAACGCTTAACGTTGCAGCCCAAACCCAATCCATTCATCCCCGGCCAACGACACAATCAACCACCTCTGACGGCGACGCGCAGTTAGAGAACGATGTCTTTCTCGTCTCGGAGGCCGAGCCGATGACGACGCAACTGACGAAACCCGCGTTGCTCGCGCCCTCGCACTTGCCTTTCAATCAGATAATGATGACGGCCATTGATCAGCGAATTGGTGCGCCCTACGTTTACGGCGCGACCGGGCCGCGCGTCTTCGATTGCTCAGGCTTCGTGTGGAGCGTCTTCAACGCCGCCGGCATTCCCTTCGAGCGCACCAGCGCGCGCTCCTTCTGGGTCAGCTTTTCGCCGGTGCTGGAGGATGAGAAATATCGTTTCGGGACGCTGGTCTTCTTCAATCACCTGAAGCACGTCGGGATCGTCGCTGACGAGAATGGCTTTTATCACGCCTCGACCAGCGAAGGCGTCAAGTATTCGCCCTTCAACGAATACTGGGCCAAACGCATCACCGGCTTCCGCCGTGTGCCGCTGCCCACAACCTTGTCCGCCGAATAAATTCAAGCTCCTTCGCCAAGTGCGCGAGAGGCCGACGCTCAATTTGTTTAGAGCATCGGCCTCTCGCATTTTTGCTGACGGGCGGCTGTCTCGATTATTTGAGGCTGGAGACGAAGCCCGCGCGATGCTCTTGATCTTCGCGCGCCTCCCACACGGCGATGATCTTTTCCACCGCCACGTAGCACATCATTTCGTCGTCGTCCTTGAGATGCAGCACGCCGCCTTCCACTTTGATGACTTCCCCGCGCAGGCTCGACGCGCCTCCACAAAAAAGATCGATCTTCCGGCCAATCATTCGCGATAAGAAATCTTGCATAGAGACCTCATCAAGATAGTGAATCGTCAATCGTGAATAGAGAAAGCGGATTCTGTCGATTCACGATTGACGATTCACGATTTACCATTCTCCGTTTTGCGGAAAGTGAGTTGAAAGAGCGGCAGCACGTCCGTGTCGTCCTGCTGCGTGCGCTCGAATTGCAGTACATCGTAGTAGGAGCAGCGTGGACGCGCCGGATACTCGCGGCAGACGTTGGGGCGTCCATGATAGATGGTGCAGCCGCGCGTCTCGTGGTCGAGAAACTGGCACGATTCGCCTAACACCGGATCGGATTTGCGCCGCAGCACGCGCTCCTTGCCCCACATCTTCGTATAACGCTTCGTCGCCGTCTCGACCGACACGCTGAAGTATTTGGCGAGGCGATTCAAATCACGCTTCGTCACCTGCACTCGATCATAAATCGAGCAACAATAAGCCGGACATTTCGTGCAATCGTAAAACACGCGCGCCGTCCCGTTCGTTTGCTTGTTCGTCATGGTTCCCCCAGACTCAGTTTCGCGTTTCGGGTTTCGGGTTTCGAGTTAAAGAGCAGCTTTGTACTTAACTCGAAACGCGGAACTTTATTATCGTCTTTCAGACTTTTCGTATTCAGTTAATAACAAGTTCATCAACTCTGCGCGGCGTTCGTACAAGCGCTTGAGTTCTCGCGGCGCGTGACGCGCAAGCGCATAGGCCGTCATCAACGGCAGCGCGATTGTCGCATCGACGTAACAGACCACCGCATCGGGCAAGCGATCCGGATCGACCTTGCCCCACGAGACTGCCTCGCCCGGGGTCGCGCCACTTAACCCGCCGCTGTCGGGACGGGCGTCTGTCACCTGCAAAAAATAATCATGCCCGCGCTCGTCGATGCCGAGGACTTCTTGAATCTGCGGCTCGGTTTGGAGTATGAAGTTTTTCGGCGAGCCGCCGCCGAGGATGAAGACGGCGGACTTGCCGCCGTGCTTGCGTCCGCGATCACCTATGCCGTGAATCGCGCCACGCTTGGCGGCGAGGACGATGGCCGCCGTCTCGTTCACGTCGAGCGATGGATCGAAAGCGAGCTGATTGCCCTGCAACGCCTTCGCCGCGACATTCATGCCGATGGACGAATCGCCCGGCGAAGAGGTGTAGAGCGGCACGCCAAATTCATATGCGGCAGCGAGCAATGATTTGTATTCGAGTCCCAACGTGCGCTCGCGCTCGCGCACGTACTTGCCGCAGAGATGATGAAACTCCGCCGTTGACATGGCCCGCTGAAACTCTGCGCCCTCGATGATCCGGCGGAAGAAAGCGTCCGTGTCGAGCAACACGGAATAGTCGAAGAAGATGTCGTAAATCCTGACCACTTCTTCTTCGCGCAGCACGATGTCAGAGACGCCCGCGTTGCCTTGATGCAACGAGAGGCCGATGCCGAAATGCGTGTCGTGATACAGATTCGCGCCGGTCGTGATAATCCAATCAATGAAGCCGGCGCGCATCAGTGGAATCAACGCGGAAATCCCCAAGCCTGCTGGCGTCAACGCGCCCGTGATCGACAGCCCGACCGTCACCTCCGGCTCCAACATCTTGCGCGTGAAAAGCTGGCACGCCTCACGCAACCGCGCCGCGTTGTAAGCGAGAAACGTTTCGTCGATCAAGTCGGCCAACGCCACATCCGCCGCAATCGGCTGCGGATCGATGCGCCGCCCGCTCAAGTACTTGCTCTTCTTTTTCGCCATGAGCTTCAATGATGAGGCGCGGCTTGAGTGAACTTGCGCTCTTTCAGAGCAGAGCCTTGAATTCCTCAACGCTCAGACCGGCCTGCCGAATGATCGCCCTCAATGTGCCTTTTGCTACTTCCGTGTGATCGGGGACGGTAATCCGTCGATGCGGCGCGACTGTCTACCGGAGAACGATGTGGCTGCCTCGTTGACGATCTTGCTCGTAACCGATCTGACGTAAGGCTTTCGCCACTTCGCGTCCTGAAATTCGGGGCAGCACGCTCACACCTGAACCTCGACCAACTCTTCGGTAATCGGCGGCGGCACAGGCTCGCCATGCGCGGCCAAGCTCTCAAGGTACGCTGCAATAGCCTCTTTGATATTTTCAACAGCTTCTTCCCTAGTTTGACCTTGCGAGATGCAACCGGGCAGAGCCGGCACTTCCGCCACATACACGCCGTCCCCGTCCGGCTCGATCAAAACACGATATTTCATCTCTCATGCCCCCAACTCAACGCTCGCCCAGCAATATACCGACAGCACGGCGAAAGCACCAACACACCGCCCCAGCTACTCTGCCTCTGCCCCATTCTCCGCCGCACGGCGCAGGCGAAGCCGATTGATGCGACGCTCGTCGGCGTCTACAACTTCGACATCGAGGCCGCGAAAGCAGAAGGTCGTGCCGGCGTTCGGCACGCGGCCCAGTTCGTTGATGACAAGTCCCGCAATGGTTGTGAAATCGTCATCTTCGATCTCAAAATCGAACAGCCGCTCGATCTTGCCGACTTCGGTTGAGCCGAGGACTTCGTAATAGCCGTCGTTGGCTTCGACGATCTCGATCACTTCTTCGCTGCCGGTGTCCTCATCCTCGATCTCGCCGACGATCTCTTCGAGAATGTCTTCGACGGTGACGAGGCCGGCGAGGCCGCCGTATTCGTCAATGACCATCGCCAATTGCGCGTGCGTCTTTTGCATCTCTTCCAAAAGCTCGGCGACGGGCTTCGTTGACGGCACTAAATAGACGGGACGAAGCAGTGTCTCGATGGACTCGCTCTCGCGCCCGTCCACCCAATACTGCAAAAGATCGCGGACGTAGATCAGTCCCTCGATATTGTCGATCTGTTCGCGATAGACCGGCAGGCGCGAATACTTGGAATCGAGAATCACGTCGCGCGCCTCGCGCACCGTCGCCGTGAGCGGCAGGGCGACGATCTCTGTGCGCGGCGTCATCACCTCGTTGACGCGCGTATCGCCGAACTCGATGATCGAGTGAATCAGCTCGCCTTCTTCTTCTTCGAGAATGCCTTCTTCCTCACCGACATCGATCAACGCTTGCAGGTCATCGCCGTTATCGTCGTCCTCTTGCGCGGACGGTATTTCGGTCACATGCTCGCTTACGGTGCGGCGCGGCTTGTCGAAAGAACTGTGCCAAGAGAAGGCGACGAGCGCGAGCGGGCGATAGACCGGGCGCAGCAACGGCAGTAGTTTGAGCAACACCGCCTCTGGATTGCGCGAGACGACGAGACGCGGGATCAACTGCCGGAACACTCCCGCCAACGCTAAACCGGCCATGACTGCGAGCGTAATGAATCGCGTGTGGGTGAATAATTCAGACGCGGTCAACCATTGAAAAACAATTGAGGTGACGAGGACCGCCACCGTGACGAGCAGGATTTGAATCGCGGCAGTCAGCGTGAATCTAAAGCGCGAACGGTTCTCTAAAATCACGGCGAGAAAACGTGTCGCCGCCGTCGGGCGCGCTTCCTCCGCATCCGTGATCATCCGCCGCAAACCGACATCGCTCAACTCCCCAAACGCCAAGTCAATTAGCGAAAGAAACATCAACGCCAACAACAGCAGACCTGTGATACCTATCTCAATTTCCATAACAGCCAGTAGCCAGTAGCCAGTAGCCAGTAGGAAAGACCCCGCCTTTCTACTGGCTACTGGCTACTAACTACTCTTCATTATATTCCAAGCCGGCGGCGCAAGCGGAGTTCGCGGGCGTTCATTTGGCCTTCGTCCGTCTCGTGATCATAACCGCAGAGGTGAAGCAGCCCATGTAAAATCAATTGTGCAATCTCTCGTTCAAAGTCTAACTCATTCTTAAAGGCTTGCCGCGCCGCGCGCTCGACCGAGATCACCACATCGCCGAGGCTCGCGCCCGCAAACGGCCCGAACTTATCTGGCCCCGCCGGAAACGACAGCACATCCGTCGTCCCTGCGCGCCCGCGAAAGCGGCGATTCAAATCACGCATCGCGCGATCCGACACGAACGCAATCGTTGCCCCTCTATCCTTGACCCCGATGCTTTTCAACGCCCTCCCGGCAAACGCGCTCCACCGCTCACAATCCATCGCGCGCCGCCGCTGCCTATTCACAATCTCAACCATAAAAGCAGTGACGAGTGACGAGTGACAAGTGACGAGCAAATCCGTTTTCACTCGTCACTTGTCACTCGTCACTGCCTTACAGATTGCTCTTGCTCGAATGCTGCTCATACGCCTTGATGATCATCTGCACGAGGCGATGGCGGACGACATCCTTATCGGTGAAATAGACGAACTCGATGCCCTCAATGCCGGACAGCACACGCTCGGCTTCGATGAGGCCGCTGCGCTTACCTGTCGGCAAATCGATCTGCGTTACGTCGCCCGTGATCACCGCCTTCGAGCCGAAGCCGATGCGCGTCAGAAACATCTTCATCTGCTCGCTCGTCGTGTTCTGCGCCTCATCCAGAATGATGAAGGCATCCGCAAGCGTGTTGTGGGTCAGAATAAAATCATCGCTGACGTAAAGCGAATCAAGCGCAGCGACGCTGATGCATTGCGTTTTCATTTCGCCGACAGGTTCGATGTTTTTGATAAAACGCATTGGACGACCGCCGCCGTACTCTTGATAAATTGTGGCTTTGCGTTTGAGTCGGAAAGGCTCAAGACCTTTCGGCAAGCGAATGTCCATGACAAAAGAGTCGTTGCGATAGCCAACTTCCCTGCCGTTAGCAAAGCCCGGTTTGCGCCCCTCGGCTTTGCGCCTGCGCCAGTAAGCCACGCCGCCAAGCGAACGCACCAGAAACAGCACATCGTCTCTGAGCCGCGCTGATGTCGTTGTATATTGAATGCGACAAGTCCGTCCTTGCTGAACAACCGGCCCGCCGTCCGTGTCTAATAATCCTTGCAAAACGGAGAGGCGGACTTCTGCGCTGTTATAAAGATAAACTTCAGGAATGAACTTGGTTGACGAGTAAGTTCCGCTTAAATTTAACTTCCGTAATGTTTGTGTCAGCGGATTGCGCGGCATTTGCGAAAAGTGTCCGCCTTTACCAGCCAACGGATTTGTGATGACATAATCGATAAGTGATTTACGCCGAAACGAAAGATTCATGTCCGCCAGCGCAAGTTCCAAAGATGAAACCAACTCGGCATCAGCCGTGCAGAAAGTCGGCGAAGTTTTGCCGGTCATGCAGCCGTCGCCGAGCAGCAAACCGAGCGAATACGGTTCGAGCGGAGTTGGTTGAAATTCCCATGCGACCGGCGCGGACAG
>JALZKK010000295.1 GCA_030859285.1 Acidobacteriota bacterium
ACCAAGAAATTGTAGTAGCGATTGGCCGTCCCCACGTCGAAGCCCGGATACTCCGCGAGCGAGGCTTCGATGGGCGTGTCCTGCCGGTCTGACAGGAAGCGCGCCGAGAACTGATCTTTATCGGTGATGAGACTGTCGATGCGGAGTTGAAACTGCTTGCCCGTCTCCAATGCCGGAAAGCTCCTGAAGAATGATCCAAACTGGATGTTGCCGCGTCCGAGGCCGAGGTCTTGCGGGAAAAAGCTGGAGTTGGCGACGTTGGCCGCCGTCGCGTTTAGATAAAAATCGACATTCGGATTAGCGCCCGCCGGGAACAGCGCGCGCAACTGCTGACGGCCCAATTCTGAGAGAGTGGTCAGTTGGGCTTGGCCGCTTGAGCGGCGGCGGTCTTCTTGATAAGCGACGAAGAAGAAAGTGCGGTTGCGCCCGTTGTAAAGGGACGGGCCGCCTTCGCCGAAACGCGGAAAGTAGAGCGGGCCGCCGAGCGTGCCGGAGTAAATGTTCTGGATGCCGAAGGGCAATCCGTTCTCGACGATGTTCAGATCGCGCGATTCCGAACTGGTGATCGCGTCGTCCACCCGCGAGTCGAGCAAATAAGAGAGCGTGCCGTGAAACTCGTTCGTGCCAGAGCGCGTGATCGTGTTGACGACCGCGCCGCCGGCGCGCCCGAACTCGGCATCGTAGTTCGAGGTCTGTACCGAGACTTCCTGCACCGCGTCCGGGTTGGTGATCTGAAAGCCCTGACCGGCGATGGAGATGTCGTTGTTCTCCGTGCCGTCGATCAAAAAGTTGTTCGAGCGCCCGCGCGCGCCGTTAACGGAAAAGGTGTCAACGCCAAAGCCGGCACGGTTGGAAGAAACGCCCGGCAGCGTGAGCGCGAGCGAGACCGGGTTGCGACTGGAGAATGGCAGTTCGGTCACTTGTCTCGGTGAAATGTTACCGCCGCGCACCGGAGCCTCCGTTTGCAGTGCCGCGCCGCTCTCGGCGACAACGTCAATTGTGACGTTCTGGCCGCCCGGCGTGAGTTGCGCGTCAACCGTCGAAGTCTGGTTGGCGTTCACGACGATGTTGGTTTTCTCGATAGCGCCGAATCCCGAAGCGGATAAGGTCACTTGATAAGCCCCAAGGTCAACGGCGTCGAACCGGTAAAAGCCTTCATCATTAGTCGTCGTTGAGCGACTGACTGTGGTTGCGACATTCGTAAGCGTGACGCTCGCGCCCGGAATGACCGCGCCCGTCGGATCGGTGATGTATCCGCTGACAATGCCGCGACTCGTCTGGGCCGAGGCCATCACTGAAAGACTTAACACCACCCCTACAATTATCAAGGTTCTTAACTTCATAAACTTCCTCCTTCGATCAACAAGGCTCGTGTTTTCGTAAAGTTCTTTCCACGCTCAACAGCAACGCTCAGTCAAGAGCGCGCCGGCATGAACACACAGGAAACAGATCGCAATTAATTGCTGACCCAGTCAGCAAGGTTTCTTGGTTAGTTGACGCCGGGGAGCCGGAGAGGATTAGTGCAAGGGTTGTTCCAAAGACGCGGAAGGGTAAAGTGCCATTATTTCCGGCAAAAATCCGAGCAATGGCGTTGGCTTGAGCGGACGGTTATCCGAAGAATGATATTCTATAAGTTATTTCCAATGATAAAAGTGTAAACGGCCCGTACCGATCTCAAAGCGGCGCGGACACTCAAACATCTCGATCACGCAAAGGCTGACCTTCCCTCAATCCGAAACTTCCGCCATCATGCGGAAGGTCTCCGGCTTCGGCGCTTGATGCGTTTGTCGAGCGGGGTGGTCGTGCAGGATCGTTCGCCGAGTCGCTCTCGTCCGCGCTCTCTTCGCGTTCCGGTTCATACAATTCATAACCCGTGCCATCATCGTAATAATAATTGCCCGGCTCGCGCTCCGGCTCGCCGTGATCCTGTTCGGGCGATTCTGTTGTAACATCTCGTTTGCGTTCGTTCATCCCGCTCTCCAACATGACTGGAATTCTTATGAGACTTTTCCGCCTTCGCCGCCGCGCCCTGTCCGGCGCACTGTGTTTGATCGTTTTACTCGCGCCGCACGCCGCGATTGTCGCGCAGACGCCTGCGCCCAAAAAATTCGCGTTGACAGTTGACAGTATTATGCGCGGGCCGGCACTGGTCGGCTACGCGCCGATGGACGTGCGCTGGTCGCGGGACAACCGGCGCGTGTATTTTCGCTGGAAGCGTGCGGACGAGCCGCGCCTCAAAGAGTTTGACACTTACGTGGTCAATCGCGATGGCGGGGGCTTGCGAAAGTTGTCTGAGGAAGAAGCCAAACAAGCTCCGCCTGCGTCCGGCGAATTGTCGAAAGACAAGACGCTGACGGTCTTCACCGAAGACGGCGATGTGTATCTCTACGATCACACGCGCGGCGCGCGGCGGCAGGTGACGGACACGACCGAAGCCGAGACAAACGCGCACTTCACGCGCGATCAGAAGCACGTCTCTTTCACGCGCCAGAATAATTTGTACCTGCTCGCGCTCGATGGCGGCAGCCTGACGCAGTTGACCGACATCCGCACGGGCGGCGGTGGAGGGGACCAAACGGCGGCGCGCGGCGGCACGAGCAGCGGCGGCGCACAGCGGCAAGGCGGTGAAGCGCAACAGGGGCGTGGCACTGAGAGTCAAGAAGCATTAAAGAAGGAAGAGCGCGAGTTGCTCGAAGCCGTGCGCGAGCGCGCCGCACGGCGCGAAGAGCAGGAAGCCAAGCGCAAGGCGCGCGAGCGGCGCAAGCCCTTCAATATCCCTTCGGGGCAGAGCGTCTCAAATCTGACGCTCTCGCCCGACGGACAATTCGTGATCGCGATTATCAACGAGCCGCCCACCGGCGCAAAGAATACCATCGTGCCGAACTACGTTACCGAGTCCGCTTACACCGAAGACATTCCGAGCCGCACCAAAGTCGGCGATGTGCAAGGCAAGTCGCGGATGGTCTCCATCTCGGTCGAGACCGGCGAGACGAAAAACGTGGATCATGGCCAGCGCGTCGATCCGTCTCCGACCATTCGCACGCGCACCGAAGCCAACACGACCGAGAGCGTCCAACGCGAGCGCGGCGCTGAAGACGCACAAACAACAAGGGACCAACAAGCGCAATCACAGCAGCAAGGCCAACCGCCGCCTCAGCAACAGCAACAACAGCGCGGCACGCAAACCGAAGCGACGCAACAAGGTCAGCCGGTGCAAGATCGCGCCGTGCAGCTTTTTCAACTGCAATGGTCGGACGACGGGCAAAACGCCGTGATGCTCGCGCGCTCAGTTGACAACAAAGACCGTTGGGCGCTGCGCGTCGATCCGGCGACGGGCAAAACAAATGTGCTGGCGCGAATGCACGACGACGCGTGGGTTGGCGGCCCCGGCGCGTTCACGCTCGGCTGGCTGCCCGACAACCGCCGCGTCTATTTCCAATCCGAACAGGACGGCTTCGCGCACCTCTACACCGCCAACATCGACGGCGGCGAACCCGTCCAACTAACTTCCGGCCAGTTTGAAGTCTCCGGCGTGCAACTGTCGCCGGACAAGACGAAATTCTATTTCACTTCGAGCGAAGGCAGTCCGTTCGAGCGTCATCTCTACACGATGCCGATTGCGGGCGGCGCGCACACACGATTGACTTCAATGCCCGGCAACAATCTGGCCGAAGTGTCGCCCGACGAAAAGATGCTTGCCATCATCCGCTCGTACAGCAACCAGCCGCCGGAACTTTACCTCGCCGCCATCGCGTCGCGGGCGGAAGCCAATCAGGTGACGACCTCGCCCCTCCCGGAATTTTTCACTTACAACTGGCTCGCTCCGCCCATCGTTAATTTCAAAGCCCGCGACGGCGCGACGGTTCATGCGCGGCTCTACAAGCCCGCGAACTTCAAGCGCGGCGGCCCGGCAGTCGTCTTCGTCCACGGCGCAGGTTATTTGCAGAACGTTCACAATTGGTGGAGCAATTACAACCGCGAGTTCATGTTTCATCATCTGCTGATGGAGCGCGGCTACACGGTCATCGACGTTGACTATCGCGGCAGCGCGGGTTATGGACGCGACTGGCGCACCGGCATCTATCGCTTCATGGGCGGCAAGGATTTAACCGATCATCTCGACGCCGTGAATTATCTCGTCACACAGCACGGCGTCGATCCGAAGCGCGTCGGAATTTACGGCGGCAGCTACGGCGGCTTCATCACCTTCATGGCGCTGTTTACTTCGCCGGACACCTTCGCAGCGGGCGCGGCCCTGCGGCCCGTCACCGACTGGGCGCACTACAATCACCCTTACACCTCGAACATTCTCAACCTTCCGCAAACCGACCGTGAAGCCTACGAGCGCAGTTCGCCGATTTATCACGCGCAAGGCTTGAAAGGCGCGCTCCTCATCTGTCACGGCATGGTCGATGTCAACGTCCACTTCCAAGACACCGTGCGATTGGTCCAACGCCTGATCGAATTGCGGAAAGAGAATTGGGAACTGGCCGTCTATCCGGTCGAGGATCATGCGTTTGAAAGAGAGACGAGTTGGGCGGACGAGTACAAGCGGATTCTGAAACTCTTTTCAGATCACCTACAGCCTGACGCTGGCGCAGCGCCTAAGTAAGTGGGGGAAGTTCGGGGCGCTTTAGCCAAAAAGAAATTTCACGCAAAGGCGCAAAGGCGCAAAGAAAAACCGCCAAGTGAATAAGCGTGAGTCGTTCACTTGGCGGCATTCCTTTGCGCCTTTGCGTGAAATCCCCTATCAGCAAGCCCCGAACTTTCCCACGCCTACTTGCTGGCTTCCGGCAATTGCAGCGCGGGCAGGCCGCGCACGGTCTTGACGGTTTCGACGCTGACGGTCGTGATTTTGCCGATGAGCTTAACGATGTAGTCCGGTTCGTCGGCGCGGTTCGGATCGTTGGTGATCCCGCTACGCTTGTCGGTGGAAACTTGATGCTGGTCAATAATCCATTCGAGCGCGGAGCGGTTGCCGAGGCGGTATTCAAAGGCGGCGGGCGGGATGCCTTCAAGCGTGAGGAAATCGTTGTAGGCGATGGCCGTCTTATCTTTTGAGAGCTTCATCTTCTCCACGCGCCAGTCGAGCGCAGCGTCGGGATTTTCGACGCGCTCTAATTTGTATTCCGGCTGCGCTTCGTAATTAACGTGCAGTTCGGCGAG
>JALZKK010000264.1 GCA_030859285.1 Acidobacteriota bacterium
AGCATTCTAGCTTGTCACTCGCCACTCGTCACTTTGTCACAACGCTTTATTCTTGATTACTTTGATCAGATGTCTGGGGTTTCGGGTTGGCCGGCGGCGCATTGAGGAGCGCGACGGTCAAGACGGCGGCAACTTGTTCGACCCTCCCGAGCGCGGCCTGCACTTCGTCCATGCTTTCGGAATGAACCGCCTCGGCGCATTCGTTCAAGGTATTCTGCGCCATTTGCCGCTCCTCTGTGGAGAGAGACGAGCCAAGTTCGCGGAACGTTCGTTGCGTGTTGCGCGTCAAGCTATCAAGGCGGTTTCGCAACATGATCAATTCTTTGGCCTGCTGATCCTTGTCGGCGAAGTGCGACGCTTCGGCGATTAAGGTCTCGATCTCGTCGGGCGCGAGGCCGGAAGTCGGAGTGATCCGCATCTGCTGTTGGCGGCCCGTCGTTTTGTCTTCCGCCGAGACATTGAGCAGGCCATTGGCATCAATTTCAAATGTCACTTCAATCTGCGGGCCGCCGCGCGGAGTGGGCGGAATCCCGACAAGATCGAATTTGCCGAGCGACCGATTGCCGACGACGACTTCGCGCTCGCCTTGCAACACATGAATCTCGACTGTCGATTGATTATCGGCGACGGTGGTAAACGTCAAACTGTTTCGCAATGGGATCGTGGAATTGCGCTCGATCAATTTCGTGAATAAACCGCCGCGTGTCTCAAGGCCGAGGGAGAGCGGCAACACGTCAAGCAACACAATATCTTTCACGTCGCCGGCCAGCACGCCGCCCTGAATCGCCGCGCCCATCGCCACCACTTCGTCCGGGTTGATTTCGGCGGAAGGCTCACGGCGAAAAATCTCTTCCACCGTGCGCGCGATGATCGGCGAGCGCGTCTGCCCGCCGACGAGCAGAACTTTGTCGATGTCCTCCGGTTGCAGCTTGGCGTCCCACAACGCTTTCTGGCACGGTTCGATAGTCTGTTCGACGAGATCGCCGACGAGGCTCTCGAATTTATCGCGCGTCAAAGTTTTGGTGAAATGCTTCGGCCCGGAAGCGTCGGTGGCGATGAAGGGCAAATTGATGTTGGTCTCCGTCAACGAAGAGAGTTCGCACTTGGCCCGTTCGGCGGCTTCCTTCAAGCGTTGCAGCGCGAGACGGTCGGAGCGCAGATCGACGTTCGTTTCAGACTTAAACTGCTCGAGCATCCAATCCATAATCCGCTCGTCAAAATCTTCTCCACCGAGGAAGGTGTTGCCCGAAGTCGCCAGCACTTCAAAAACGCCGTCGCTCATCTCTAAGATCGATACGTCGAACGTGCCGCCGCCCAAGTCGTACACGACGATCCGCTCCGACTCCGTGCGACCCAAGCCGTAAGCGAGCGCGGCGGCGGTCGGCTCGTTGATGATCCGCTCGACTTTAAGTCCGGCGATCTTGCCTGCGTCTTTGGTCGCCTGCCGCTGCGTGTCGTCGAAATAAGCGGGGACGGTGATCACCGCTTCGGCAATCGGCTCGCCCAAGAAATCTTCGGCGGCGGCCTTCAGACGTTGCAGCACGATGCCGGAAATTTCCGGCGGGCTATAGACGCGGCCTTGCACGCGAATGCGCGCGTCGCCGTTCTGCGCTTCGATGATCTCGAACGGCGAAGTCTCCGTCGCGCGCTGCACTTCCGGCGAATTGTGCTTACGACCGATCAAGCGCTTGACCGCATAGACCGTACTCGCTGCGTTTGTCACAGCCTGCCGCTTCGCGATCTGCCCGACCAGACGCTCGCCCTTGTCCGTGAACCCGACGACCGATGGCGTCGTGCGCCCGCCTTCTTTATTCGGAACGATCTGCACCGCGCCGCCTTCCAACACCGCGACGCAGCAGTTCGTTGTTCCCAAATCAATGCCGATTACTTTTGCCATAGCTTTTTAAGACAGTGATGAGTGACGAGAGAAGACAGGCTTTTGTTCTAACTCGTCACTCGTCACTCGTCACTCGTCACTGCTTTGTTGAGACTTTGACCATCGCGGGGCGAAGGAGTTTGTCGCCGAGGCGGTAGCCGCGAACGATCTCTTGCGTTACGGTGTCGGGCGGAAATTCGTCGGTCGGTTCGGTGGCGATGGCTTCGTGGACGTGCGGATCGAAGCGTTGGCCGGTGGTGGCGACCGCTTCGAGTCCGAGATTTTCCAGCACGCCGTTGAGTTGCTTATTGATCAATTCGACGCCGTGCAGGAAATGGCGAAACTCTTCGGACTCGCTCGCCTCGACCGAAGACTCGGCGTCAATCGCGCGGCGCAGATTATCGACGACCGGCAATAATTGCTTGATCACCTCGCCAACAGCGCGCTGATAAGTCTCGGCGCGCTCGCGCTCGATCCGCTTCCGGTAGTTGTCGAAATCGGCCTGCCGCCGCGCCAGTAAATCCTGCAACTCTTGACGCTCCGCCGCCGCCTTCTTCAGGTCAGCTTCGACCATGCTCAACTCGGCCTGCGCGGCGAACAACTCGGCCTGCATCGAGAGCGCAGAACCGCTGCCGGCAGAACGAGATGTTTCAGGCTTTGCTGAAGCGGCAGAATAATTTGTTTGTGGCGAGGGCTGATCGTCTGCTCGCCGCGTGGTGTCCTGCTCGTTGCGATGCTGCGGCAACTCTGACGGCGGCGGCCCTCCGGCAATGTCTTGCTCGTCAGCACGCTCGCGCCCCTGTTTGTTGTCCGGCTCTGCCCCGCGGTCGATGCGCCGCTTCATCTCCGTCGCGTCTTCGTAGCTCGAAGCGCGACCGAGTTCGCCCGGCGTCTGTGATCGCTCCGTGTCGCCCGCAGCGGGCGGCGTGGTTGACCGGCCTTCGGCTTCTCCGTCAACGAAGCGTACAGGAATGCGTCCCCTCGGTGTTTGGCTGTTGTTATCGATCATGTGCATCTCGACTTTGCGGGCTAAATCGAACCATAGAACATTCAGATAGGATTAACCGGATTGACAGGACAGGCCGACAGCCTCGGTTTGATTGTTATTGCCTTATCTTGTTCACCCTGTCAATCCTGTCTATTTCCCACCGTGCCAATCTCGTGTGGCTCGAATTAGAGAGAAAGCGCGGACAAGAGTCGCCGCGCCGCAGTTAAAATTAAAGGCGAACCGGGTCTTCGTAGTACATGCGTTCGACGAACTGTGCGACGTAGCCCACGACCGCCAACATCCGTGCGTACTCGATCCGCATCGGCCCGACGACGCCGAGCGTCCCGGCCACTTCGCCCGCGCCGATCCGGTAGGGCGCGGTAAAGAGCGCGCACGATTGCATCGCGGGCGTCGCTGACTCACGACCGATCACAACGCGCACACCGCCATGCGCGCTCGCGTGTGTGATGCACTCGTTGAGAATGTTCACCAGCCGCGACTTCTCTTCCAACGTGCGGAACAACTCGCGCAAACGCTCGATGTCTGTGAAGTCGGATTTGCTCAAGAAGTTTGATGCGCCATCAACATAGACGTCGCTCGCCTCGCCCTCTTCGCCATCCAGACTCCGCTCGCACAGCAAAATCGCCCGCCGCAGCAGATCATCGTAAAGCGCTTTCTCTTCCTGCATCAAACGCACGATCTCGGCCCGGATGGTTATTAAATTTTTGCCGCCGAACTCTACGTTCAAATAGCGCGCCGTGCTGTCGAGATCATCTTGCGTCAACGGCTCGTCAATGCGAATGATCTTGTTTTGGACGATGTTGTGCGAGAAGACGAGGACGATCAGAATCCGCCCGTCTGCCAGATTCAGAAATTCGATGTGCTGTAAACAATTGTCTGCCAGCGAGGGCGAGATGACGATGCCGACATTCTCTGAGAGCGCGGACAGAAGTTTCGAGACCTTCTCCATTACCCGTCCCGGCGTCGCGCCTTCCGACCATTGCCAGCCGATCATGTGTTCGATCACGGTCATATCCGAGCGTGAGAGCCGCGTATCGCTCACGAGATAATCGACGTAAAAACGATAGCCTTGATCGGTCGGGACGCGACCGGCGGATGTGTGCGGCTGCACGACCAGCCCGGCTTCCTCCAACTCCGCCATCACGTTGCGAATCGTCGCCGGACTCCACCCGGCCACACTCGCGCACCGCTCCGACAAAGTTTTTGAGCCGACCGGTTCGCCCGTCACGAGATGCTCCTGAATGATCGCAGATAACACCGCCTGCCCGCGCGCGTCGGGCAGCCAGTCAGATGAAACTTGTGACCGGGAAGTGCGGATTGTCATGGACTTCAAATCGGAGTGAGCAGATGGAGGCGGCTGGCAAATGACACCTAGCGTTTTTCCACGCCAGAATAATTCAATACCGCCCCGCTTACAGCCTGTCAAGAACTTATTTCTCGCTGTCAGTTCAAGTTTCGGGCGCGAAAAGACAAGTGGAGTATAGCGGATTCAGGAATTGCGGCGCAAACCACTCGCCGGGACGCGCGTAAGCCCGACCATTTCGCTTCAAGGCAGTTATCTGAAGCATTCGTTGGAGTTATTTCCCCGCCCGACGGACTGCGCGAAAATTCAGCCTAAGCTGCTTAAAACAAACGGCTTAACCAATCGACCATTTCGTGTAGCGACTTCGCCTCCCCATCGCGCCGGCCTCAATTGCAGTGCCTACAAAGGCTTAACGGCAGGGGACCAATGGCGCATTGACGACCCTACCGGCACGCTCGTACTATGTGGCGACTCCGAGCAGTGAATCAGGATTCAGTGCGGGCTGATGCTGCCTTAATCGTTCGCACGGAAGTTAAACCTCGTCTTTTATTTCTGTCAGTAGTTTACCAGTGGGGAATTTTTCATGGCTGCCATCTCTAGCGTTCAAACTCACCTCAACTCCGTGTTCGCCGACGCCTTTCGCCAGCTTGAGCCGAAGCGTCCGCTGCCACCGATTGAGGTTCGGTTCTACCCTTATGCCGGGCTGAATCACACGATTCGCCTGCGCTCCGGGCGCGTTTATGTCCGCGTCTCGGACATTTTCCGCGACGCGCCGATGAATGTGCATCGTGCGCTCGCCTTCATCCTCGTCGCCAAACTGCTGCGCCGGCAGACGCCGCAAGTTCACGACCGCATTTACCGCGACTTCGCCTGCACGCCACAAATTCTTCGCGCGGCAGACATTGCGCGGCGACGACGCGGGCGTAAAATGATCTCGACCGCGCGCGGGACTTACTACAATCTTGACCGCATGTTTGATCGGCTGAACCGGCGTTTCTTCGCCGCTCGATTAGAGAAGCCGACACTCACTTGGTCGCAACGCCGCACGCGCCGCATTCTCGGCCATCACGATCCAGTCCATCAGACCATCATGATCAGCAAGACTCTCGATGCGCGCGACGTGCCGGAATGGTTTGTCGAATACATCCTCTATCACGAGATGCTGCACATCAAACACCCGGCGCGGCTCATCAAAGGACGCCGCTTCTATCATACTAAAGCCTTCCGCACCGAAGAGGAGCGTTTCCCTTATTACGCGGAAGCGCAAGAGTGGTTAGATCGTATCTCCCTGAAACGGCGCACACAGCAACGCGCCCGCGCCGCTTGAGTGCGACTCATGCCGCAGAAACTTTTCTGAAACTTTGCCGCCCTCGCAGCGTTTAAGCGTGCAGGAAGGTGGGCTCCTCCGAGAAGAACGGGTGAGCGGTAGT
>JALZKK010000377.1 GCA_030859285.1 Acidobacteriota bacterium
TGTGAGAAAGGCTTGCACGCCTTTGCTTGCGGCTTCACGCGAAAGCGCATCGATGTCGTTTTGTGTGTAGGCGTGGTGATCAGGGAAGGCGCGCGTGTGCGTGAGTTGAAGTTGAGAGCGACGCGCGTGTGTGAAGAACGCTTGCGGATTGCCGAGCGCGCAGAATGCCGCGAGGGGCTGTGGCAGGGAAGCTACCGATTGCAACTCGTCGTGCAGTTGCGCGTGCAGCGGGCGGACGCCGGAAGTTTGCGTGCGCGTCGAAAAGACGGGACGGCCTGCGGAGAGCCGCGCCGCCATGTCGCGCAACTCTGACAACTCAGAGACAGTTTCGGCGCGAGTGATGACGATACAATCCGCGCGGCGCAATTCGTGGAGCGGCTCGCGCAGACGCCCGCACGGGAGCAGTTGCCCGCCGCCCCACGGATTGGTCCCATCGAGCGTCACAATGTTGAGATCGCGTTTGAGATGCAGATGCTGAAAGCCGTCGTCGAGAATGAAAACTTCGCTGGCGAGATTCTCTTGCGCCCAGCGCGCGGCCCCGGTGCGGTCGGCATCACTGATGACGGCGGCAATGCCGAACAGCTTCTCAGCCAGCAAACGCGGTTCGTCGCCGCCTTCGCGCACGTCGGCCAGCATTTGCTTTCCGTCCGATACCAACACGCGCTTGCGTTCGTTTGTGCGCTTGTAGCCGCGACTCAAAATACACACGCGCTTGCCTTCGCGCGCCGTCGCCCGCGCCAGCCATTCCACGAGCGATGTCTTCCCCGTCCCACCGGCAGTGATGTTCCCGACGCTGATCACCGGAGCAGCAATCTGATGAGTCGGCAGCAAACCGGATCGATAGAGAGCCAGCCGCGCCCGCATTACAACGCCATAAGCGGCGCTCAAAGGCAACAATGCGTTTGACGAAACTGAAGACATGGAACAGAGGTCAGAGGTCAGAGGTCAGAGGTCAGAGGTCAGAAGTAATCAGCTCATTCACTGATCTCTGATCCCTGACCTCTGACCTCTCTGAAAAAAGTGGCGCGAGCAGTTCGACAGTCCGTGCGGTTGCGCCGCGATTCTCGTCGAGCGTGGCGCGGGCGCGCTGGCCTAAGAGTATTCGGCGGGCGTCGTCCTTGAGCAGTTGAGCGAATGTGCGGGCCAACTGTGGCGGGACTTCCGTTTCATTTATACGGGGAAGTTGCACGAGCGCTCCTTGCTCTAAAAAATCGCGCACGACGGCGGTAAAGTTGAAGGTGTGCGCGCCGGTGACGATGCACTTGGCGACTGCCGCCGGCTCTAGCACGTTATGGCCGCCGGTGCGCGCGATGCTGCCGCCGACGAAGACGATTTCGGCCAGCGGATAGACGGCGCGCAACTCTCCGATGGAGTCCAGCAAGACGACATCCACCATGCGATCCTGTGCGTTGAGATTTGCGGAGCGACGCGCCCAACACAGTCCAGAAGTCTCCAACAACGCCGCGACTTCCGCGAAGCGTTCGGGATGTCTCGGCGCGATGAGCAATCGCGGTCGCGCATCGGATGTCGCCAGCAGTTGTTCATAGGCGGCAATGCAGATCGCCTCTTCGGGCGCATGTGTGCTGGCGGCGATGATCAGCGGTCGTTGATTGTCGAAAGCGAATCGCTCGCGTAGCGCGCGTGTCAACGCTTGATCTTCCGCTTCAGTCTTGATGTCAAACTTGACATTGCCCGTTACATGGATGCGTCCAGCCGCCAAGCCCAGCGCTTGCAGCCGCGCCGCGTCGGCCTCAGTCTGCATCAGTGCCAGCGTGATGTCATCTACGACACGACGGATGAAACCTCCCAGCCGCTTATAACCGCGAAAAGATTTTTCAGAGATGCGACCGTTGACGATTGCCACAGGAATTTGTCGCGCACCGCACTCGCACAAGAAGCGCGGCCAGAGTTCCGTTTCCATGATCAGTACGACTGATGGCTGAATCGCCCTGAGTGTTCGGCGCACCGTCCATGCCCAATCGAATGGAAAATAGATAATTGCTGCTGCTTCTGCGTGGAAAAGTTCGCGGGCTAGGCGCTGGCCGGTCAGCGTCGTGGTCGAGATAATGAGCGCATGTGTCGGGTAACGCGCGAGGAGAGCTTGTGCTAAAGGGCGCGCGGCCTGCGTCTCGCCGACCGAAACGCAATGCAGCCAGATCACCGGACGCCCGCCAGTTTCTAAACGCGGCAAATTGCCCAACCGCTCGCGCAAGCCCACGAGATACTTCCTATGACGCAGCGCGTCCAACAGGAACAGCGGCAGCAACAAGCCAATGCCGAGGGTGAGAAGAAGGCTGTAAAGGAAATACATAAGTCGAAAGTCGAAAGTCCAAAGTCCAAAGTCAACTGCCTGCTCTCAGACTTTGGACTTTGGACTTTCGACTTTGGACTTACTTGGCTCGTTCCATGTAGCGCGCTTCCGACGGATCGACGCGGATGCGGTCGCCTTCGTTGATGAAGGGCGGGACGGGAATCGTGACACCGTTTTCTAAGGTCGCCGGCTTGTTGACGTTGGAGACAGTCGCGCCTTTCAGGGTCGGTTCAGTGCTAACGACCGTTAATTCGAGCGAGGGCGGCAAAGTGATGCCGATGGGCTGGCCTTCGTAGAACTCGGCTTGAATCCGCAGCCCCGGCGAGAGCCATTGCGCCATGTCGCCCAAGTCTTCGTCGGAGAGGGCGGTCTGCTCGTAGCTCTCCGTATTCATGAAATGATGGCCTGTACCATCAGAGTAAAGGTATTCCATGTCGTGCTGTTCGAGCGTGGCTTTGTCGATTGTGTCGGCGGAGCGGAAGCGATGCTCGAAGGACGCGCCAGTGCGGAGGTTGCGAAGTTTGGTCTGCACCATCGCGCGCAAATTGCCGGGCGTGTGATGACGAAAGTCGATCACCTTACACAAATTGCCCTCGAAGAGGATCACCATGCCGCGTCGAATCTGAGTTGCGGGAATTGCCATAAATTTTAATTAGCTCCGTCTGTGGGAAATAAAGTTGTCGAGGGAAGATGCCAGCGCGCAAGGCGACTGGTCGGCTGCCGTAACAAACCGCGTAGTCTAGCGAGCAGGGATCGGTTTTGTCCAGTCGGGTGTAGAAGCGGCAGGGTCTCTTCATTCCCAGAAGAAGGGACCAGCCACAGAGAACACAGAGAAAGGAGAAATCCTGAAGTGTTGCCGCTTCTGTCTCTCTGTGTCCTCTGTGTTCTCTGTGGCTAATGCTCCGGGAATCAACAAACTAAGAAGTGGAAGAGGGAGAAAGGCAAGCTAAGTCTCCCCGTTCGGAGCGTCCTCGAGTTTGAAATAGACTTCCAACGTTACTTGGTATTCGAGCTTGCCGAACTGTAAGCCGCCGCGCTGTTCCTTGACGACGAACCACGAGAGGTCGCGAAGCGATTGCCGCGCGCGGCTGACGGCGACTTCAATCGCATGGCTAAAACTTTGCTCGGACGTGCCGACGATCTCGACGCCCTTGAAAACATTTTCTCCCATGATGTTGCTCCTCCAAGAAATTAGAAATACCGAAAGATGGAAATAATTGGCGCGGCATGAAAGCATGTGCCGGTTGGCGTGTCAATCCTGCGACCGCAACGCAGCGAGTAAAACAAAGAACGGGCGAGTGGCAATCAAGTTAGAAAATCATGCTTGACTACCGCTCACCCGTTCTTCTCGGAGGAGCCCACCTTCCTGCACGCTTAAACGCTGCGAGGGCGGCAAAGTTTCAGAAAAGTTTCTGCGGCATGAGTCGCACTCAAGCGGCGCGGGCGCGTTGCTG
>JALZKK010000273.1 GCA_030859285.1 Acidobacteriota bacterium
TGTGCCGGCCATGAAGTCCGGTTTTTGGGTGATCACGTCGCTCCCGTCAAAGATTTTAGGAGAGCCTGAAAAAAAGATTTGACAGCGAGAGCTAATCTGTAATAAAAGGCTTCGTTCAGACAGGCAACAAACTCTTAGGCTTGTCTTTTGTCCTTCGGCACTACGAATCTGAAATCTTCAAGCCGGACAGTTGTGATCAAGCGGCACACGCTTTTTGTGAGGCTTCCAGAATCGGCCACGTGAGTGGTCTCATTGTAACTACACGGCGTTCTCTACTGTGTGAGGTTTTGTTATGACGAAACTCAAACGGACGCTGACATTGTTTCTTCACGTCAAGGTTGTGGCCTTGATGCTGCTGCTGGTGTTTGCGCTTCCAACTTTAGCTCAAACAAATAAAGCCACGATCACCGGAACGGTCACAGACCAGAACGGCGCTGCCGTCGCCAACGCCGACGTCAAGGTCACGAACGTGAACACCGGCGCAACGCGCGAAGTCAAGACCAACGACGACGGTTTTTATAATGTGCCGCTGCTCGACATTGGCACTTACACCGTCGAGGCTTCGGCTCCCAACTTCCAAACCACGAAGCGCGAAGACATCACGCTCCAGACTGCCGACACGCTGGCGGTTGACGTGCAACTCCAAGTCGGCGCGATCACAGACGTGGTGACAATTACGACCGACGCTCCGCTCGTGCAGACCGAGACGAGCGACCGCGGCAGCGTTGTCACCGGGCGCGAGGTGACTGAACTTCCGCTCTCAGGCCGCAACTTCACGCAACTCGCGACGCTCACGCCCGGCGTCTCGCGCGTCACTATCGGGACGCTCTCCGATGCACAGTCTAACAACAACGGAGACCCAAATGCAGGCGGGCAGGGGCCGGGCGGCGGCAATCCTTCCGGTTCGACCGAGTCGGCACGCTTCGCCCGCTCTGGCGGCGCTGTGCTTTCGGCTAACGGTCAACGCCCGACCAGTAACAATTTCTCGGTGGACGGCGTTGATAACAACGAACCGCAGTTCGGCACTATCGGCGTCTTCGTCAACCCGGATGCGATTGCCGAATTCCGAGTCACGACGAGCGTGCCTCCAGCAGAGATCGGTCGCGCTGCCGGTGCGGTCATTAACACCTCATTTAAGTCTGGCGGAAACGACTTCTTCGGCTCGCTCTACTATTACGGGCAGAATTCCCGGCTGAACGCCCTCCACCCGATTCTCAAGCGCACCATCGCCGAGCAGCTTGATCGCGGCGACCCCAATCCGCTGGGGAAATCTGTGCAGCAGATTCATGAATTCGGCGGCACCATCGGCGGCCCGATCATCAGAAATCGCACGTTCTTCTTCTTCGACTATCTCGGCGCGCGCAACAACCTGCCGAACGACATCAGAACTAAGGTGCCGACTCAACTCGAACGGCAAGGAAATTTTAGCCAGTACACCACTCTTTCAGATTGTGGGCGCGGCGTCCGAGGGATTATCTGCGATCCCACAACCGGAATGCCTTTTGCGGGTAATCAAATCCCGATGAATCGCATCAGCCCCATCGCCCGGAGCTTTCTCAATGCTTATCCTCTGCCAACGGCAGACAATGTCTCGCTTGAGGGGGAAGGCGCGCGCAACTTCTTCGGGCAACGCGAGGTCGGCGAGAGGATCGACAACTTCGACATTAAGATCGATCACCGGTTGACCGACAATAACTCGCTCTCCGGTCGCTACAGTTATCAGGACCTTCAGCGTTTTCGCGGCTCCTTCTTCGAGGCGGTTCCGGCGGGCTTCGGTAATGGCGAAGAGATCGGCGATACGCGCCAAATCGTCATCACCAATACGCACACCTTCAGCCCGACGTTCCTGAACGAGTTTCGTTTCGGTTATACCAAAATCGACATCGGCATTCTCAACTGCGGCGTCGGCAACGCCTGCGGCTTCGGCGAGAATTTCTCGGCTGATGTCGGTATCCCGAATGTGAATGATGGGTCGTTCGAGCAATCAGGCTCGATCCTGACCGGCGGTTTCGGCAACGGTTTCCTTGAGTTTGCCGGCGATGGCGGCCCCTTCATCGTCTTCAGCAAGAACCCTTATTTCGCCGACACGCTGACGGTCATTAAGGGGAATCATACCGTCAAGTTCGGCGGCGAGGCGCGCCTCCGTTACCTCGAAACGATTGACGGCGGACGCACCGGCGGTCTGAAAGGCAATCTCGCTTATGGCAATGGCGGCCCGGAGACGGGCGCGAATGCGAACTGCCCGGCGGCTTCGGTCGCTCCGAACGGCGCGTGCTACGTTGACGCGAATGGTATTCCTTTCGGCGGGACTACTAACGCTACGGCTAATATCCTGCTCGGTCTGCCCTCCATTCAGGCGTTTCGCGGAAGCGTTCCGGGAGGAGCTTTCAAGCTCCGCTCGCAGGAGTTTGGACTGTTCGTACAGGACGACTGGAAGGTCAACGACCGGCTGACGCTCAATCTCGGCCTCCGTTATGATCTGTTCGCGCCCGCGACCGAGGAAGACGGCCGGCTCGGCAACTTCGATGTTGAATCGCGGCAGGTCATTCTCGCTGCCGGCAGCGACGACCGCCTCATCGAAACCGATAAGAATAATTTCGGCCCGCGCATCGGTTTCGCTTACGGCATCGGGCCGGACAAGAACATGGTGCTGCGCGGCGGTTACGGCTTGCTCTATACGCTTGACGCGACGGATCGCCCGCCGCTCGTCCAAAATCCGCCGTTCACCAACAGCGTCGCTTTCGATCCGTTCAGCAACGGGTTACGCAACACTTTCAGCCTCCAGACCGGGCCACCCCCGGTGCCGACCATCGACCCCGTCAATCTTCCGGGCAGTGCCGTCGTCTTCCGGCAGGAGCCGCAGCAGCGAACGGCGTATGTGCATCAATTCAACATTTCATTCCAGATACAGTTCGCCAGAGATTTTGCGTTCGACATCGGGTACGTCGGGAATCGTTCGCGCAATCTGCTCGCCAGCCGTGACATCGGCGCGGGCGGCACGGCCGAGGCGCGCAACCGGGCGGGAGTTTTCCTCTCCGCGCAGGCTTACGAGAATCGCGCGCGGGCGAATTACGATTCGCTCCAGACGCAATTGCAGAAACGGCTCTCCAGAAATGTGGGAGGACAAATCTCCTACACGTACAGCCGCAACAGAGACAATTCGACTGGCGTCTTTCAGGGGATCGGTGAGGGACGCGGATCAAGAGGCGGTCCCATCAACCCGTTTGACCTAGATGCCGAATTCGGCGTCTCGTCGCTGGATGTGCCGCATCTCCTGTCCGCCAACGCGATCTTCGATCTGCCGTTCGGCAGGAACCAGCGTTTTTTCAACGACAGCGCCGCCGCCGACAAATTGCTCGGCGGCATCCAGTTGAACTTTATCGTCAACGGGCGCTCCGGCTACCCGTTCGATGTGGTTGACAACAACTGCAATGGCGTGCGCGCGACGACCGTCGGCGACCCATTCGCCGGTGTCGCGCCGAGTCGCTATCTCAACCCCGCGGCGTTTACGGGGTGCAACAACTCAGTGATGAATGCCGCCGGACGAACGATCCAATTTGGCAGCAACCCGCGCAACGCATTCCGCGGCCCGGGCTTCGTCCGCACCGACATGTCATTGTTCAAGAACACGCGGCTCACGAGCTTCATGAGGTCGCAAATTGGTATCGAGTTCTTCAACCTGTTCAATCAGGCCAGCTACACAGTGCCGAACAACAACTTCAGGGACGCGGGCAGCTTCGGGCGTTTCGACGCCGCTCTCCCGGGGCGCGTAATTCAGTATCGCGTGAAGTTTATTTTCGACCGGGCGGAGCCGTAAGCAACGCGCCCGCATCAACCGCAGGCCAGTCTTGCCTGCCCGAACCTGCAAAGGCCCGGAAGCGATGAAGTTGATTGTCGCTCCGGGCTTTCTCTCAAAGCGACTGGGCAAAATGTGTGCGCGCGCATTTTTTGTTATAGACTTCAAGAAAAAGATTGGCGGACGGCAACGGACATGAACCACGAAGGACACGAAGGACACGAAGCGCACGAAGGAAGCGAGAGCCAGACGGGAGCAGAAACACAAGTCACTGGTCTCGGTTCGGTTTATCTTCGTGTCCTTCGTGTGCTTCGTGTCCTTCGTGGTTAATCTTTTTCTTGAACGCTATAGAATCGTTCGGTCTTCTCCCCATCGCGGCCTTCTTCTTATTTAATGCAAGACTGATGAAAGTCAGGCTGGTTCAACTCTTCATTACGTGCTGCGGTTGCGCGGTGGCGCAAGCCTTCGGGCAAAACGTGCCGTCCGCCGCTACGCCGCCCGGCGCGGGACACGCGACGGTCGTCGCTCCACGCACGCACGTCGAACGCTTCAGCACGCCGGAGGCGCGGGCCGAGCGGGCCGAGGCGGAAGCAACAGCAAAGCTCTCGGCCAATGCGAACGATGCCGGGGCGTTGAATGCGCGGGCATTATCGCGCATTCATCTCGGACGTTACGCCGAAGCGCACCAAGACCTCCAGCGCGCCGTCGCGCTGCAACCGGCGAGCGCCGACTACCGCGCCAATCTTTCCCACCTCCTCTGGAAACTCGGTCGGCCCGTCGAAGCCGTCAGCGCGGCGCGCGCGGCGCTCCACATCGACGACAAAAATTTTACTGCCCATTATCAACTCGGTCGCTTTCTGCTCCTCGGCGGCGACGCCAAACAACTCAGCGATGCCGCGCAACATCTCCGGCGCGCGCTCGAACTCGACCCGCGCCGCTCCGAAGTGCGCTTCGATTTGCTGACCGTCTATCGCGCGCTCGGCGACACGGCGAATGCGGGGGCGCAGTTGAACCTATTGCAGGCGGCGCGCCCCGCCGACCCGCGCGTGATTTATGCCGACGCGCTGCTCGCCTCTGATCGCGGCGACATGGCGGCAGCCATCAGAAACTTACGCGAAGCGTTGCGCCTTGATCCATCGCTCCACGGAGCGCGGCAAGATTTAGGTCTCGCCTTCGTCAAACTCAAACAGTGGCCGGAAGCCGTTGAAACATTCTCTGACCTCTCGCGCCGGCAAGCTGATTCCGTCGAAGCGGCTTATCTTCATGCGCTCGCGCTCTTCAACGCGGGGCGCGTGCCTGCGGCGGAGCAGGAGGCGCGGCGCGCCCTGCGGCTCAACGCTGGCGCTGCCGCCGCACATACCTTGCTTGGGATCATTCTCGCTTCGCGCGGCGGCGCGGACGCGGAAGCGGGCGAAGCGCTGGCGCAGGCCGTGTCTTTGAACCCCGCCAGTTTCGACGCGCATCTCTACCTCGGTCGCGTGCAATATGCGTTGCAGGATTACGCCGGCGCGGTCGCGAGCTTGCGCGCGGCGCTTCAGCTTGACGGACGACATGCGGAAGCGCGCTTCTTCCTCGGCACCGCGCTCGAAGCAGCGGGCGATTCGGCAGCCGCGCTCAAAGAATATGAGGAATTAGTGCGCTTCGATTCGCCATCGCCCTACGGCTTAACGGGTCTCGGCGTCTTGCAGATGAAGCAGGGGAAAACCGAGGAGGCTATCGACACTCTCCGGCGCGTGACCGCGCTCGACGAGCGAAACTTTGAAGCGCACTGGGCTTTGGGACGCGCGCTGGCCCTCGCCGAGCGGTTCAATGAGGCGATTGAATCTTTGCAAAAGGCCGTCGCGCTGATCCCGGACCGGGCCGACGCGCATTACCAGCTTGGCCTCGCGTTGCGCCGCGTCGGGCGCACGGAGGAGGCGGCGCGCGAGTTCGCGTTGGTGGAGCGAATCAACAAAGAATTCCGTTCGCGCACCAGCGCCGCGAGACCCTGACACGCTGGTTTGATTTTGAGATTTACATGAAGCTGCGCTTTCAAACATTACTGTGGGTTCTGCTTTCTTCGACATGCGCCCTCGTGACGCTCGGCGGCGCGCACGTTTACGCGCAGCGTGCGGGCGCGCGCCGCCCTCC
>JALZKK010000386.1 GCA_030859285.1 Acidobacteriota bacterium
GCAACTCGCTGTACAACTCTTCGATCTCGTCTGGATAGACGTTCTTGCCGTTGGTATCGACGATGATCTCTTTCGAGCGGCCGACGAGATACAAATTGCCTTCGTCGTCGAGCCGTCCGAGATCGCCAGTGTAAAGCCAGCGATTGATGAGGACGGCGCGCGTCGCCGCTTCGTTGTTGAAATAGCCGAGCATTACATTGTTGCCGCGCGCGACGACTTCGCCGATGCCGCTCTCGTCCGGCTCTAAAATTTTGACATCGACGCCGGGCAGAGCTTGACCGACGCTCGCTGCAATTAGCTTGTTCTGCGGGCGCGTGACGGTCAGCACCGGTGAGGCTTCCGTCAATCCGTAGCCTTCGAGGATCGTGAAGCCGAGGCCGTGAAAATCTTTCTTCACGCTTTCGCTCAACGCCGAGCCGCCGCTGATCAAATAGCGGATGCGCCCGCCCAAGCCTCGATGAATCGGACGAAAAACGATCTGTCCAAAATTAAACGGCGTGTGATCTCTGACCCAACTGTTGGCTTCGATCAAGATGTCGGCGGTCTGTCCGATCCAGCGCGCTCGCTCGTGGAAACGATTCTTGATTCGGCGATGCAAGAGTTCCCACAGCGCGGGGACGCCGACCATGCCGGTGACGTGACCGTTCTTGATCGCGCGGGCCAGTTCGTCGCTCGTCAGTTCCGGCAAATAAGTGATCTGCGCGCCGCGCGCGAGCGGCGTTAAGAAGCCGGTCGAAAATTCAAACGTGTGATGAAGCGGCAAGACCGACAACACGCCGTCGCGCGTCGTCATGTCAAACACGGACGCGAGCATCGAGACCATGTGTGCGAAGTTTTTGTGCGTCAGCATCACGCCTTTCGGTTGCCCCGTCGTCCCCGAAGTGAAGATTAACGAAGCGACCGTCTGCGCCTGCACGCGCGCGGGCAAGAGCGCGAGCCTTTGGTCTTCGACTTTCTGCGGCGGCAGCGCGAACACTTCATCGAACATCCAGACTTTCGCGTCTAACCCCTCATCGCGCAAACGCTGACGTAGATCAGCATGATTCTCATCCATCTCCGCGCTGAGGACGAGACCTTTAGCCGCGCTCGCCCGCGCAAAGTTGACGACTTCTTCCGTCAGACTTTCGGGATCGATTGGCACGCACGTCGCGCCGGCTTTGAGGACGCCGAAGTAAGTCATGCCCCACTCCGGCGCGTTGTGGCTGAGGAGAGCGACGCGCTCAGTGGGTTGCACGCCCTCGCCCGCGAAGAAGCCGGCGGCGCGCGTCGCCAACTCTTGCACATCAGCGTAAGTGTATTGCTCTTTGCGCCCGTCGCGTTCGATCCGCATCGCAACGCGCGTCGCGTAACGCTTCGTCGAAGTCTCAAACAATTCGAGCAGATCGCGATAGGTATAGATGCGCTTCGGCTGCGCGCGCATGTCCTCTTCGAGCGTTGGGAAGACCCACTTCTTCAAGCCCGGAAAGTGGACATTCATCCAATAGTCGTACCAATCAAATTGCTCCGGGTTCCACAGCAACAAACCCTGCTCGTCCTTGCGAATGCGACTGAACAACGAACGCACGTTGTCGGCGCGAAAGACGTAAGCGTTCTCGACCATGAACGGGCGAAACATCTCGAACGCTTCTTTCGTCTCGCGCGTTAATTCTTCGACGCGCTCTACTCTCTCTTTCGCACTGTCGATGATGTCGGTCACACGCCCGCCGCCCCAACGCGGGCGCACACGTTCAAGGAGCGTCGAGGCTTTCTTCGCCGCTTCGTGAATCATCGGCGTCGATGTCGCATTAAAGCGCGCGGTCGTGACCGGCTTCGTCTCCATCCGCCCAACAAACTCATTGACGATCTTGATCCCGGTCTCTTTCTCCTGAAAGTGCTTGCGTTTGTAGAGGCCGACCATCCCGACGATGCGCCGCATGTCATTCGGGTTCGCGTCGCCCGTCGCCGCTTGATAGACGAGGCGCGGTTCTTCGACGCACGCTTCCGCCGCGACGGCGAGCATCACAGCGGCGACTTGATCGACCGGGATAATGTCGAGGATCAATTTCTCATTGACCGGGATTAGCGTCTGGCCTTTGAACGAGATGAAGATCAGCGGCGCGGTCGTCGTAAAGCCTTCGTTCCAACCGGGGAACGGATAAGAGATCGCCGATTCAACGATGCTTGGACGCACGATGGCGCGCACTATCCCCGTCTCCGCCGCGACCATCTGCTCGCCCAAACTTTTCGTGTAAGTGTAAATGTTCGGCCAGCCCCAGAACTCCGCGCGCTCGCGGCCCAAGTCGGTGAGTCGCTGTCTCGTCCACACTTTCCGCTCGCGTGCGACGGCCAAACCCATCGCGTCCAGATCGTCCGGATCGCGTCCTTCTTCGATCAGACGCAGCCGCGCCTGCTCGCGAAAACGCGCGGCCTGCATCGCATCTCTGGCTTCATCCTTGACGCGCTCTGAGAGTTTCGCGCAATCCCTGATCTCGTGCTGCACGTCGAACTCAACGTCTGGCAAATCCTCGCGGCGCGGGAAATAACCCAACACCGGATCGCTCTCCCACACCGGCCCCGAACGATTGCCCGCGACGAAGCAAGTCGAGACGTGAACGAGCGCCGGACGCTGCATCCGCTTCGCAAACTCGATCACGTTCTGCGTCCCGACGACGTTTGTCCTGAGCGCGCTCTCCAACGTCGGATTAAAAGTCACGTTGCCCGCGCTGTTAATCACGATGTCAATGTCGTCGGCAATCGCCTGCGCTTCTTCCTCCGCATAACCGAGATGCCTATCGCCGATGTCGCCGCCGACGACCTGCACTTTATCCCGAATGAAACCCTCGAACGCGCTGCCGTACCGCTCCCGCAACGGATCAAACGGCGGCGCGGTGACGACGTTATTCCAAAATCTCGTCTCCGACTCCGCCGCCGAACGCGCCCGCACCGTCACATACACCCGCCCCACATTCGGGAAGCGATGCAGCAACATACTCAAGCAGACCTTCCCGACAAAACCCGTGCTGCCGATCAGGAAGATGCGACGGTTGTTATAAATTTCAGTGGGCGATAGTTTCATTTCCAAAGTAGCCTAAAAAGGTATGTCTTCAACTTCAACATTTATATACTCTCGGTAGTCAAATACACCATCGGATGTTGTAAATCTCAATAGAACGTTGCCTGTCACGGTATAGCTATCTCTAATTTCATCGCCCCTATATGCAAGAGCTATCACCCTCCGAGTCGAAATTTGTAGCTGAGCCCATGATTTCGCATGTAGGCGCGTGACAGGTGATTTCAGAAAGTATCGATGCGAAAAACCTAAAACATCTGAATCAGTCTTCGGACATTCTTTACCGTCTTGCTCAATCAACCAAAGATTACCAGTATAAAAGTATATTGCGGTTATCTCAGTGGAAGGACGGTTCGAGTCGTTAAAAAGATCTATCTGAAAAGTTATATGTGCAGAGGCAGAGTACTTTGCTGACGATAGACTTGTGTTGCGCGGCTTGAAAACTACTCTTAACTGACTTCGCCTAGCATTCTCAATCTCAGTCTTCGCCCAGTCCAAGTTTTTTATTAATTCTTGACGAAGAAGGCTGATCGAGCCTTTATACTCAATATGCCGGCGATGTTTCAGATCAAACGGTATATCCTTCGTGTCATGTGTTAGGAGAATGCATAATTTGTCTTTAGCGTGAGCATACCCGACCTCATAAAAAACATTGGGGTTTTGGTCGGACATGTCAGCGATAATAATATCCGCAGCCTCAATCTGCCTATATATCCTTTCCATCATCCCTTCAACAAAAATTTGTTCGTCCAACCTGTTGGCTGTAATGCCGACAGAGGAAGATGCTTCTTTAATACCTAGTTCGTAAACATCTCCGAACTTTGGGGCAAAAGGCATAAGCACAAAGGCAAAAATAGGCTTGTCTTCCATACCAAATCCTTGAACTTGTCATTCCATATCACAGACCGCAATCACTGGTTGGTGGAGCATCGTGACCTCGGCGGAGCGGCCCATGTAGCTGCGGGCCATGGCGATGGCTTCGGTTAAGTTGTCGGCGCGTTCCCAGCCTAAGCGTTCGGGGACGTGTGCGTTCTCGGCTCCGGCGGCGATGACGTGGCCGATGTGTTGGCGACCGTTCTCGCCCCAGTACCACATGAAAAAGGGGTGCGCGCCGTGATAGGCGTTGCCGCGCCGGTACATCTCGACGTAAGACGGATTGTTGGCGAACTCGCGCTCGTACTTGTCGCGCAGAGTGTCGGCGTCGCGCGTCTCCGGCAGCAGGCGGTTGAAGAATTCGATGTACGACGGATGAAAATTATGATCGAATTCGTCGTAACAAGGATGATGCAGAATCAGCACGCCGCCTTTCTTCAAGAGCGGCTTGTTGCGATAAAAATTAAAGTGGTAGCCGAGCGCCATCACTTGGACGAGCAGCGGATTCAGGATCGAATAGACGTTATACGGCGAGATGTCGGGAACGCCCGTGATCAGGATGTCGCACTGCCCTTGAATCGGGATCGCATACTGCTGAAAATTCTTCTTGAGAATCTCGGCGTGCGTCGGCTCAGTGCGCCCGGCGTGGCAAGCGATCATTTCGTACTGCGCGGGAAACGAGTGCAAAAGTTTGCGGCGGGCGGCGCGCGGGAGTTTACCCATCGAGAAGCGCATCGCTTCGTATTTCATCCGGTCGAAGGCGGAAAAATCGTCTTCGTTCTTCAACAGAAAATCCATCTCGCCGGTGTACATGCGATTGTTCAGAGCCGTCTCGATGTGGAAGACGTTGCAATGTTCATCGACGAGTTTTCCCAGACGCTCGACTTTATGGTTCAAGGCCGAGCGCTTCGGGTCCATGTAGCTGTCGGAATCACGAATAGTCTGCGGCTCGTGGTGCGCGCGCAGGGATTCGTAATCGCAGAGTCCGACGGCGACGGATTTGTGTCCGCCGTCCATGGGGACCAGATTGATGTTGACGTAGATCAAGAGATCGCTTTCGGCGGCGCGGCGGTTGATGCGGAGCGGTTCTTTGTGGCGCGTGTGGCCGAGCGTCACGAGGCCATCTTCCCATTCGGCGTCGTGGTTGTAATATCTGTCCGGGTGTTACTCCCGAAAGATGTCGGCCCCGACCATCCGCTTCATTTCCCACCCGGTCATTTTCCGGTGCAGGGAATTGGCGATGATGATATGAACATCGTCCACACCGAAGCCCGCGAGCATGCCGAGCAGGATTTCTAAAACAGTTTGCCGCACGTCCGGCGTCGCCATCGGCGGCAGCGGCAGACTGATGTCGTCCACGGCAATCGTCACGCGCATTCCCGGCTTGAGTTGCGCGAACAGCGGATCGCAATCGTGCGGATGATTGAGCGCGTAACGGATCGCTGCCTCGCGATTGGTTAAACCCTTAATCGGCGGCTTCGGATAGATCACCCGCGTCCCGATGGGCAAGTCTTCGAGAATGAAATCCTCGCCCGACGGAATGATGCGCGGCGCGCTGTCGCGGTCGATAAAAATGACCGACTCGTGAACTTTACGGCGTAGTTGAAGACTCATCGGAAAAAGTGATGAGTGATGAGT
>JALZKK010000389.1 GCA_030859285.1 Acidobacteriota bacterium
TTCTTTGCGCGTGCCGGCGCGGGCGAAGGTGAAGGTCGTGACGGGCGAGGGCGCGGTGGACGTGTCGGGCGCGCTCCGCGAAGTGTCGGTCGAGACGGATACAGGCACGATCCGGGCCGATGTGCCGATGGATTCTTTAACGTACAGCTTTCGCTGGACGGCGAGTCGCCCGCGTTATTTCAGCGAGGTTGAATTGGCGGAAGTGAAAGAGCGTAGCGGCGGGCGTTTTGAGATTGAAGGTCGCTTCGGCGACAAGAAGGCGAAGCATGATGAGCGCGTGCGGCTCGACTTGCAGACGGCGCGGGGACTCGTCCTCTTCGGCGTCGATCCGGCGCATGTGCCGAGCGATCTGCGCCCGCGAGAATTGACCGAGAGCGCGCAGGCGATTATCCGCAGCGGCAATGAAGAGATGATCGAGGCGCTTCGCAAAGTCGCCCCAAAATTCGTCGGCGAGTATGCCGAGACTTTACCGCCGCGCCGCACCGCGCCGCGACTCAACGCTTTCGCGCGCCCGAACGGTCCAACCGCGCCGGCGGGCGAACAGCGTGTTGTGCGCGTCAACGCCAACGTCACAGATTTGCACGGGCGCGCGATCAAGGGACTCATCGCTGAAGATTTTACGGTTTATGAGAACGGCGAACTGCGCTCGATCAGCGAAGTCGCGCCGGCCACCTCCGCCTTTAATCTTGTGTTGCTGTTAGACGTGTCGGGCAGCGTCGAAGAGCGTCTGGATTTTATCCGCAAGGCCGCGCTCGATTTCCTGAACACCGTCAGCCCGCAGGATCGGATCGCAATCATCAGCTTCCGCGACGACATTCAACTGATCTCCGATTTCACGACCGACCGCACACTGTTGGCCGAGCGCATCAAAGACATCGAAGCCGGCGGCGGCACAGCCGTTTACGACGCGCTGGCTTACACGTTGGTTCACACGCTCGCGCCCTTGCGCGGCGAACGCACCGCCATTGTCGTCCTCTCGGATGGCGACGATAATCGCTCGTTCATCCCGTTCGCCTCCGTCCTCGAAGCGACCATTGAATCCGGCGCGCTTGTCTATCCGCTCTACGTGCCGTCGGGATTGATCCCGTCGGGCAGCGCGCCCGAGGCCGCGACGACCCTTGATCCAACACGCTCTCGCTATCTCACCGTCACCTCGCGCGCCGCCGAGGAAGGTCGCAAACTGGCCGCCGCCTCCGGCGGGATTTACTATCCCATCACGCGCTTCGACGAATTGCAGCGCGCTTACGATGACGTAGTCGCACAACTCCGCACTTCCTACACAATCAGCTACACCTCGAACGCAACGAGCGCAAGTGTCACTGATCGCCGCGTGCGCGTCCGTCTCGCGCGTCGCCAAGACGCCGCCATTCGCCTCAGTCCACCCGTCGGCGTCGCTGCGCCATGAATCATCACAATTACTTTCAGGGCAAGAGAAAAAAATTAGCGTGTGCTGGGAGTGCGGACGGCTCGTCCGCACTGAGCGCGGAAGCGCGAATAAGGGTTACACATTCGCACAACATCGAATGACAGCGGAAGTTAGTTAGCCCGCCTACGGCGAGCTTGGCGGACGAGCCGTCCACGCTCTCAGCGCACGCGACACTCGAACCCGCCATGAATCCTAGTCTCATCCGCGATCACCAATTCCTCCAACCCGCGCTCTCACTTTTGCCTTTTGCTCTTTGCCTTTTGCCTTTTGCCTTTCTATCATCGAGCTTAACCGATGAGCCGTTCCTTACTTTTATCTCTCTTCGACGAAGCCGAGCGCCGACCGCTCTCCGTCTCCGAGTTAACTTCGCAGGTGCGCGGCGCGTTGGAGAACCGCTTCGCGTCGGTGTGGGTCGAAGGCGAGATTTCCAACTTCAAAGCGCACACTTCCGGCCACTGGTATTTCACGATCAAGGACGAGTCCGCGCAGTTGCGCGCCACCTGCTTTCGCGGCGTGAACGGGCGCATCCGCTTTCGCCCGTCGAATGGTTTGCAGGTGCGCGCGCGCGGGCGGCTGACGGTGTATGAGCCGCGCGGAGATTATGAACTGATCGTTGAAGGCTTAGACCCGGTGGGCGCGGGCGCATTGCGTGTGGCCTTTGAACAGTTGCGGGATCGCTTGGCGGCTGAAGGGTTGTTTGACGAGGAGTTGAAGCGACCATTGCCGCTCTTGCCCCGGCGAGTCGGCGTCGTCACCTCGCCTTCGGGCGCAGCGCTCAGGGACATCCTGCACGTGATCACGCGGCGCACGCGCACCGTCAATGTTTTGTTCGCGCCGGCGCGCGTGCAGGGCGTAGGCGCGGGCGGCGAGATCGCGGGGGCCATTAAACTCGTCAATGATTATCACCGGCGCGCGCTGATCGAAGGCCGAATTGAAGAAGCGGTGGACGCGATCATCGTCGGGCGCGGCGGCGGATCGAGCGAAGACTTGTGGGCGTTCAACGAAGAAGAAGTCGCGCGCGCGATCCGCGCTTCGGCGATTCCCGTGATCTCGGCAGTCGGACATGAAACCGACTTCACCATCGCGGACTTCGCGGCGGATGTGCGCGCGGCCACGCCTTCAGCCGCCGCTGAGATCGTCGCCGCGCGCGAAGACGAGGTGCAAGGGATCGTGCTGACTTTGACACGCGACCTCGTCCGTGCCGTGCGCTTCCGCGTGATGCAAGAGCGTGCGCGCGTGCAGGACGTAGCGATGTCCGAAGGCTTCGACCGCGTGCGCGTGGGGCTGCGCGAAGCGTGGCAGTTCAGAGACGATCTCGCGCGACGTTTAGAGCGTGCGATCACGCGCGCCGGTGAACGCGCGCGACGAAGGCTGGACGCCGCCGCTTGTCGCTTGCAACCGGCGCGGACGGCGGCGCGTGCGAATGAAGCGCGCGTGCGTCTTGCGGTAGCGCGCGCGGCGTTAGAAACCGAAACGCACGCGCAGCTTGACGAAGCGCGGGCGCGGCTCGGCATCGCGGCTGCCGCGCTCGATGCGCTGTCGCCGCTCGCGGTCTTGCGTCGCGGGTACGCGCTGGCGGAAGACGTGGCGGGAAGAACTCTGCGCGAAGCGAGTGCAGTGCATGTCGGCGCAGCAGTGCGTGTGCGTTTGGCCGAAGGCGCATTGCGTTGCCGGGTCGAAGCGGTGGAGGATTTTCAGGAATAATGTCAACGCTCGGCGGAGAGAGAAGCACGCAGCCCAAGCGCAGCCGCATCGTCGTCAATATTGATGACTTGCCGCCGCGCCAACAGGGGCGTGTGCCACGCGGCGTTGGCCCGTCGCGCCGCCGCAATGTGTGGCGCGTGCTACTCTTCATGTTTGTGATCGGAGCCGCGATCTTTTGCGTCGCGCTCGCCGGCCTTTATTTTTGGGCGCAGAGCCGGCAGGCGACTCCGACTTACGCGCTCGCGCTCGCCATTGATGCGGCAGAGCGCGGCGATGTCCAAGCGTTCGATGCGCTCGTGGACATCGATTCTGTAACGCGCGGCATGGTCCCACAAGTGATCGAGAAAGCGACGGGTCGCGGCAGCACGCTTGGTCTGCCCGCGCCGGCGCGCCGCTTCATCGCGGCCAACGCGGCGGTGCTGCTACCCGGCTCGCGTGAAATGATCCGCGACTCCATGATGGAAGAGATCAAGAACGTCTCTGAGGGGAGTGGCGCAGCTACATATCCCTTCTTCATCAAAGCGCTCGCGCTCTCGTACCTTGCCGACAGCGTCGCCACCGACGCGAGCGGGAACGCGGCGACGATCATCTTCAAGAGCAACGAGCGGCCCATCGGACTGCAACTGCGGCGCTCAGACGAGCGCGGAAACACGGATTGGAAGATCGTGGATGTCAAAAGCGACGAGTTGGCGATGCGTGTCGCGCAGGAATTCACACGGAATTTGCCGCCGCTTCAGGGCCGGTAGGTCTGGGACTATCACAGATGAAAAAGGCACAAACACAGAACCGGAATTTTGAAACATCGCTCACTTCTTTGGAGAAGATCGTGCGTGAGTTGGAGCGCGGCGATCTGCCGTTGGAGAAGGGCCTTGAGCTATTTGAGGAGGGCGTGAAACTGTCGCGCGAATGCCAAGAGCGTTTGAGCGAGGCCGAGCGGCGCATCGAGGTCTTGTTGCGCGATGGCGAAGGCCGCCCGGTCTTGCAAGGCGTCCTCGCGGAAGATGAGGAAGAGTTGACACCTGATTTCGGCGGGACGGATGAAGATGATGAGAACGTCTTCTGAACATGAGATGGTTGAAGATTCGCTCGCCGACGCCCGTGCTTATCTCTCGCGCTACCGCGCATTAATTGACGAACGGCTAGAGCGATTGGTCCCCTCCGAGAGTATCGCGCCGGGCGATCTGCACGCCGCTCTCCGTTGGAGCTTGTTCGCGGGCGGCAAACGTCTGCGGCCCGCGCTCGTCATCGCTTGCGGAGAAGCGTTTAGCGCGCCGGCTGAATTATTACTTAACACGGCCTGCGCTTTCGAGTTGATTCACACTTACTCGCTCGTCCACGACGATCTGCCGTCGATGGACGACGACGAGTTGCGGCGCGGTCGCCCGACCTGCCACATCCGCTTCGGCGAAGCTACTGCGATCCTCGCGGGCGACGCCTTGCAGTCTCTCGCTTTTCAGATTATCGCCGAAGACGCCGCGCTCGACACCGCCGTGCGCGTGCAATTGATTAGCGAACTCGCGCGCGCGGCGGGGACGCCCGCCGGCATGGTCGCGGGACAGATTTACGACTTAGCCGCCGAAGCGCGCGACGGCGTGACGACTGAGGAACTCGATCTCATCCACCGCTACAAGACCGGCGCGTTGATTACCGCCGCCGCTCGCGCCGGCGCGATCATTGCAAACGTGAACGCGAAAGAATTAGCTGCTATCACGCGCTACGCTGCTGCGCTCGGCCTACTTTTTCAGATCACAGATGATCTCTTAGACGTGACGGCCAC
>JALZKK010000392.1 GCA_030859285.1 Acidobacteriota bacterium
GCATGGAGATTTACAACCTTCACGCCGATGCTAAAAATATCAACCGCCTCTCGCTTGTCTTCGACGGCCTCTGGTCTTATCGCAATTATGCCTCACTGCTCTGGACGAGGTTTTACGATAGCCCGGACGAGAATCTGAAAAGATGGGATGAACTGATCGCGCAACCGGGCCGCCGCGTCGTCGCCATCGCCGGCAACGACACGCACGCCAACATCGGCCTCAGCCTCCAAGAACTGACCGGCAGACCCCTCCTGCAACTAAAACTCGATCCATACGAGCGCAGCTTTCAAGTCGTCCGCACACATGTCCTGCTGCCCCGCGAGCAGCCGCTCACACGCGAGAGCCTGCTCTCAGCCATCGCACAAGGACACGCTTATGTCTCTTTCGATCTGCTCTCAGATGCGACCGGCTTTCGCTTCACGGTGACGAACGGCGCGGAAGAAAAGTTAATGGGCGACGAGATCACGCTAACGGCGGGCGAAACCAACCTGCATGTCCAAACGCCTTTGCCAAGCCGCATCCAGTTAATGAAAGATGGACAGCTTTTTTCCGAAGAGAAACAGACTGTGAGGCATGAATGGAAGATCAATCAACCGGGCGTCTATCGCGTCGAAGTTTACTTGCCGCAACTGCCCGCCCCGCTCAATGAAAGGCCGTGGATTATTTCTAATCCGATCTACGCCAGAATGGACGATGGACAATAGACCATAGACGATGGATAGAACACGAAACGACATCGCCCTTCACAGGTTTAATTCCTGTGAAGGGCGTTCTCGCGAGCCGGGAAGCCCCGGCTCAATTTTGCGGAAGCGGTGTGATCATCACCGACAACTGTAGAGAGCCACGTGTTTGACTCTTCGCACGGCTACTGTCCCAAGTGTTGTAGGGAAGTGCGTGAACAGCTTCCTATTGATTTGTACCAAGTGTCGGTAATTTAGTTCACAACACGCGACCTGTCAACCTTCTTTTTGACTGTTCATAACCCGTACAACCCTGAACACTAATCCACTTCGCGGATAATTTGGCCTTTTGCTTTCATAGGAGCCACCTGCCGATTCAAGACGTAATCGAACAATCTTTCAGGCAGAAACTTTTTGAGCGCGAGGGCGACGCGCGCGTGGCCGGGACCGGCATAACGCGCACGTGGATGCTCGGCAAGCAGCGCGCATTCGATCAATTTGGCAATGTCGTCGGGTTGCCCGGCGATCCGGCGCGTGCGGTCATAGCCGCGCTCGAAAGCCGCGACGAACGGCGCGTAAGGCCCGGCGTCTTCCGTCACCTCGCGTGAGACTTCATTCGCCACCTGCTGGAACTCGGTCAGGATAAAGCCCGGCTCGATCAGAATCACTTTGATCCCGAACGGGGCCAGCTCGCCGCGCAGCCCGTCCGAGATAGCTTCCAGCGCGTGCTTCGTCGCGTCATAGACGGATGAGAGCGGGCGCGCGATCCGACCGGCCACCGACCCGACATTGACGATCCGACCGCCGCCCCGCTCGCGCATTCGCGGAATCACAAGTTGCGTCAACGCGATCAGCGAGAATAAATTCAACTCAAAATTTTGCCGGATGTTCTCGACGGGGACCAGTTCGAGCGGGCCGCGCTGCCCGAACCCCGCGTTATTCACCAGCGCGTCGATCCGCCCGCCCGCGCGCGACGACTCCGCGATCAAACGCTCCCTATCCGCCGCCGCAGTAATGTCCGCCGCAACCGCGATTGCTCGACCACCGCTCGCCTCGATCTGACGCTTGATCGTCTCCAACCGCTCCAGCCGCCGCGCGGCCAGCGCGACGTAAGCGCCTGCCCGCGCCAAACGTCGCGCCGTCGCCTCGCCAATGCCGGACGACGCGCCCGTCACAATGATCATTTGTCCGTCGAGTTTGCCCATCAGTGTTAGGAATCAGTGTTCAACCGCCGGACTTAAATTCACGACAGCCGCCTCGTGTTCAGCCGCACGATCAGTCAACGACGACGCCGCGAAAAGGATTAGCGCGATCCACAACGCATCGGCCAAAAATAAATGAAGCAATTGCAACGGGATGGGCGCGAGCAGGTACACATTCAGCAAGCCGGCGGCCAGTTGCGTCAACAAGAGCGCGACCAGCGCCGACATCAGCCGCTTCGTCCACAAGCCGGGCCGCAAGAAATTGCTGACGTAAGAAGCTGTCACGAGAATGTAACAACCGACCAGCACGGCCAACGTCGGATGCAGCACGCGCAGGCGCAAGAGAATGTGCGCCGTCGGCGACATGTCTTGCTTGAAGGCTTCGGCAAGCGATGTGGCCGGAAACAACGTGTCGCCCAAAGCCGCCACCGCTCCGCTCGCGGCAAGCAGGATCATGCCGAACAACCCGACCGCCAGCAACGCGCTCGCTATTCCCTGCCCGCGCAACTTCAGCGCGGGAGCGCCGCCCGCCCACCAAGCTGTCAAAGACAGCGCACCCAACAGCAAGAATGTGTTCACTAAATGAACAGACATCACAACTGCGCGCGTCATCGAAGCGTTGTCCGCCACCAACTCGAAACGCACCAACGCTGCGCCGATCAACGCCTCGATCAAAATAAAGATCAACGACCACACCGCGCCGCGCCGGACACGATGCCATTTCGGATAAGCGCGAACCGCACGGATGACCAATGCCAGCACGAGGACGAGCGCGACGCCGCTCGTCAAACGATGTGTCAACTCAATCAGAGTTTTCGCCAATCCGGTGTCGGGAATCACCTCGCCGTTGCACAGCGGCCAATGGCTGCCGCACCCATCGCCCGACACCGAAGCGCGCACATACGCACCCCACACAATCACCAACAAATTCCAAGCCACCACGCCCCACGCGAAAGCGGCCAAACGATTGAGCTTCATGTGTCTTTACAGAGGAATGATGAATGCGAAATGATGAATGATGAATATCACGACGGCGCTTCATTACATTCATCATTCATCATTTCGCATTCATCACTTCTTCTCTCCTATTTCAGCGCGTGCCGGAGCGCGCCTTCGAGGTGCGGGTATTGAAATTGATAGCCAGTCGCGTTCAAGCGCGCCGGTTCGACACGCGCGCTGCTGAGTAACAGCGCGTCGGCCATCTCGCCGAACGCGAGCCGCGCGGCGAACGCGGGGACGGGCAAGAGCGTCGGGCGGCCCAAGACTCCGCCGAGCGTCTTGGTGAACTCGGCGTTCGTCGCTGCCCCCGGTGCGACGAGGTTGACCGGCCCGGCGATCTGCTCGTTGCCGAGCGCGTGCTTGATCGCGCCGATCACGTCGTCGAGCGCGATCCAACTCATGTACTGCTCGCCGCTCCCGACTTTTCCGCCCGCGCCCAACTTGAACGGCGTGAGCATCTTTGCCAGCGCGCCGCCCTTGCCGCTCAATACAACCCCGATCCGCAAATGCACGACGCGCATTCCGGCCTGCCGCGCCGCATCCGCCGCCGCTTCCCATTCGCGGCACACGCCGGACAGAAAGTCCGCGCCCGGCGCGCTGTCTTCGTTGACGAGTTCTGCGCCACGATCACCGTAAAACCCGATGGCCGAAGCAGAGATGAAAACTCTGGGCGGCGCGTCGAACCGCGCGACTGTCTCGGCCAAGAGTTTGGTCCCCTTCACACGACTGTCGCGGATGCGCCGCTTCTTCTCTTCAGTCCAACGCCCGTCGGCGACATTCTCACCGGCGAGATGCACCACTCCATCGTGGCCTTCGAGCGCGCCGGCGTCGATCTGCCCGGTCGTGGGATTCCACAGTGCTTCGTTCGTGCCGGGCTTGGGCTGTGCCTGACCTTGCTGCCGCACTAGACGCGTGACTTGATGACCATCTGCGAGCAGCACCGGCACAAGGGCGGAGCCGACGAGGCCGGTCGCGCCGCTGATGATGATCTTCATGCGCTAAACTCCTTCAATACTTTCAGCATCAACGACCGGCTCGTAAGATTCCGCAAAAATTTCGGCGTCGCAGATGTACTGGTCTTCCGGCGTGCGCGTGATCAGCCAGTCGCCGGCCTTGCCGCTGTGTTCCCAGCCGGGCCGGTGCAGATCGATGGGGAAAGCCAGTCGCACAGCTTCGACCGTGGTATCACGATGCTTGACGTAATAGCCGGGCCGTTCGGCCATTGGCTCGTAAGTCTCGAAGACATCTGGCGCGAAAGCATATTGCTCGCCCCGCACGCCGGTGGCGAGATACTGTCCCGGTTTGATCTCCTGCGAGCCTTCTTTGGTTTTGATCCTCCGCGCTTCCGTCACCGGCTCAATACGAACAGGGACAGGCTTCTTTCTGAATTTGGGCATCCATTTTTCTCCTCAATCGGGACTCGTGAGATTATCACACCCCGCAAGACAGGAAGCAGGAGCAAGAGGCAGACGGCAGAAGGCACAAGGCAGCCAGGAATTAAACTAGTCTTGACTGCTTACTGTCTTCTGCCTCCTGCCGTCTGCCCCTGCCTCCTGCTCCTGCCGTCTGCCTCCTGTTTGATCACTCCGCCCGCTTCCCTTTTATGCTAGGCTTAAGCGTGATGCGGGAGCGTGAGGCGAAGGCAGAAGCGTTGACCGGGGCTTGGCGACGGCGGCTCTGGTGGCTGATCTTAGGGCGTGCGGCAGTCGCGTGTGGGTTGCTGCTGATTAGCCTTTCGGGAACGCAGGCGGCGACAAACGCGCTGGCTGGCGCATGGCAACCTTCGCTCGCGGTCGGGCGGGCGGCGTTGCTGCTCTGCGGCATCTACGCGATCCTGCTGCGCTTCTCCGGCGTGTCGCTGTCGAAACAAGCCGGGACACAGTTCTTCTTAGACATCTCGCTGCTGACGTGGTTGATAGGCGCGCAGAATGATCTGCATTCGCCATTCGTCACGCTCTACATCGTGATCATCGCGCTGGCCGGAATTTTCTTAGGCCCGAGGGGCGCGCCCATCACGGCGCTCGGCTGCGCGCTCAGTTACACGGCGGTGACGCTGGCCGGCACGTTCGGCTGGCTGCAAGGCGGGGACGCGCCCGCCATCGCATTTGCCCGCGAGCGGTTCTCCGACACGCTCACGACCATCGGGCTGTACGACGTTGCGTTTCTCGTCGTTGGCCTCTTGGCCGCGCGGCTGGCCGAGCGGCAGACGCGCTCCGATGTAGAATTGATTGAAGCCACGCACGCACTCGCCAATCTGCGCGCGCTGCACGAGCGGATCATCGAATCGATCCGCTCCGGTCTCGTCACTACCGATCTACAGGGCCGCATCTATTCGTTCAATGCCGCCGCTGAAGAAATCACCGGCTACAAAGCCGAGATGATGCGCGGCCAAGACGCTTCGATCCTTTTCGGCAACATTCGCGAACAGATAGCACACGTGCTGCGCGCGCCGGACGAGAACAGAAAAAATCCGCGACTCGAAGCCGACTGCTTGACTGCCGAAGGCTTTCGCTTGCGGCTCGGCTATAGCCTCTCGCCGCTTTATTCAGAAGGCGGCGAGACGACGGGTCTGATCATCACTTTTCAAGATTTGACGCAAGTGCGCGCGCTCGAAGAAACTTCGCGGCGGCAGGATCGGCTGGCGGCGGTCGGGCGGGTCGCCGCCGGCATCGCGCACGAAATCCGCAATCCGCTAGCGGCGATGCGCGGGTCGATTCAAGTCCTCAATGCCGAGATCAACGGCGACTCAGCGCAGGCCGAACTGATGGAGATCATTCTTCGCGAATCCGACCGCATCAACCGGATCATCACCGACTATTTGACCTATGCGCGCCCGCGCCCGCTCGCCCTCGTCGAGACAGATGTGCGCGAGCCTTTGCGCGAGACGTTCGCGCTGCTGCGAAATAGCCCGGACATCCGCGACGATCATCAACTTGAGGTGAACGTGGTCGATGAACCGGCGTTAGCATTAGCCGATGCCTCGGGACTGAAACAGGTGTTCTGGAATCTCGCGCGCAACGCCCTACGCGCGATGCCCGAAGGTGGCACGCTGCGCGCCGAGATTCAACCCGCCGCGCCGTCCGGCGACGATCACGACGACGGGCGGCTGCGGATCATCTTCGCCGACACCGGCTGCGGCATGTCGCCCAAACAGGTCGAACGATTATTCGAGCCGTTCACCTCTTCGACTACCGGCGGCACTGGACTGGGATTATCAATTGTCTATCAAATCGTCCGCGATCACGGTGGTACACTGAACGTCCGCAGCCGCGAAGAGTATGGCACGACGATTACGATTGAGTTGCCGGAAAGCAAGGGAGCAGAGAGCAAACAGAGTTAAATGTTCTGCGGCTGTGCCGCAAGGATCATTCTTCATTTTTCTTAGTAACTACTCGGCCAACACCCTTATGTCCAAGATACTAATCGCTGACGACGAACAAGGCATTCGCCAAGTTCTATCTTTAATCTTCAAACGTGAAGGCCACAATGTCCGCGCGGTGGAGAACGGCAGGAAGGCTTTAGAACTGTTGCGTGAAGAGGCGGCTGATCTGATCGTCTCGGACGTGCGGATGCCGGACATGGGCGGCATTGAATTGTTGCGGGCCGCGCGCGAGTTGTCGCCCGAAGTGGCGGTGGTGATGATGACGGCCTTCGCTACGGTGGAGACGGCGCGCGAGGCTTTCAAGCTCGGCGCGGACGATTTCATCCAAAAGCCTTTCGACGTGGACGAATTAAAAGTACTCGTCGCGAAGGTGTTGGAGAAGCTAGCGCTCAAGAAGGAGAACGAGCAACTCAAGTCGGAGAACGAAGCACTGATCAAAGAGCAGCGCGAGCGTGGCAATCTCGGCAATATCATCGGTCGCTCGCCACGAATGCAGGCCGTCTATCAAATGATTGAGACCATCGCGCAAGTTCAATCGACCGTCCTCGTCACCGGCGAATCCGGCACGGGCAAAGAGTTGGTCGCGCGCGCTATTCATAACCTCAGCCCGCGCGCCGACAAACCCTTCGTCTCGATCAATTGCGGCGCGTTCACCGAAACCTTGTTGGAATCGGAACTGTTCGGTTATGTGCGTGGCGCGTTCACGGGCGCGAACACGAATCGCAAGGGTCTCTTCGAGGCGGCGGACAAAGGGACGATCTTCTTGGACGAGATCGGCGAGATGTCTCAAGCGATGCAGGTCAAGCTGTTGCGCGTGTTGCAAGAGCGGAAGGTACGGCCCGTCGGCGCGCATGAAGAGTTGGAAGTAAGCGCGCGTGTGGTCGCGGCGACGAATCGCGATCTGGCTGCGATGGTCGAGGCCGGCACGTTCCGCGAAGATTTGTTTTATCGTATCTCCGTGATCCCGATTGAGCTGCCGTCCTTGCGCGAGAAGCGCGAGGACATTCCCGGCCTCATCACTCATTTCGTCCAAAAATACTGCGCGCAGGCGGGGCGACAAGTGAGCGTCTCGCCGAAAGCATTGGAGTTGCTGGAACGCTACGCTTGGCCGGGCAACGTCCGCGAGTTGGAACATACTATCGAGCGCGCCGTCGCGCTGGAGATGACTGACGCCATCCAACCCGAACGCCTGCCGGAGAAGATCAACAACTACAACCCGGCGCGCATCACGGCTGCCTTCTCTCTCCCCGACGACGGCCTGAACCTCACCGCTCACCTCGAACAATTAGAAAAAACTTACCTGCTCGAAGCCCTCCACCGCACGGGCGGCAATCAAACGCGCGCCGCCGAGATGCTCCAACTCTCCGTGCGCTCGCTCCGCCACCTGCTCGACAAACA
>JALZKK010000400.1 GCA_030859285.1 Acidobacteriota bacterium
ACCCTTTGGCTTGCGCGCGCGTAGCGCGGGAAGCGCGCGCCGCCGGCACGATTGTCTCAGCCGACATCGACAACATTTATGAGGGGCTGCCGGAGTTGCTGCCGCTCATTGACGTGCTGATCTCATCGAAGGAGTTTCCACATCGGCTGACCGGCATCACGGACGAGCGCGCGGCACTCGCGGAAGTCAAAGCGCGAATGGGGACCAATACGCTCGTCGGCATGACGCGCGGCGAACGCGGCGCGCTCATTTTTCACGAAGGCAAGTTGATTGAAACGCCGGCCTTTCCCGTCCCCGGCGGCTGCCGCGACACCACCGGCGCGGGCGACGCCTTCCACGCCGGTTTTCTCTACGGCATGTTACAAGGCGAAGAGATCGAAACCTGTCTCACGCTCGGCTGCGCCGTCGCCGCGCTCAAGTGCCGGCGCTTAGGCGCGCGCGCAGGATTGCCTACGCCAGCCGAGTTGACGGCGCTCCTGTCGCCCTGAATCAATCGAGTAATCCCGGTTTGCCGGCAGGAAGCATCACAACGCCGAAATCTCCGTCAGAGTGCAGAACAAAAACTGATCCACGAAGTTACACGAAACGGCACGAAGAAAAGGGTAATTGTTTCGTGCCGTTTCGTGTGCTGCGCGTGGATCGTTCTTCACTTTTGCCTTTTGCCTTTTGCCTCTTGCCTCTTGCCTTCTTCGTATCCATCCGGGTGCGACTGCATCCACCGCCAAGCTGATTCGATGATCAGACGCAAGTCTTGAAACTGGGGAGACCAATTGAGTTCGCGCTTGATCCGTGCGGAACTGGCAACGAGCATTGCTGGATCGCCGGGACGGCGGGGACCAACCCGCATGGCAATCTCTCGGCTTGTCACGGCGCGCGCCACGTCGATCACATCCTTGACGGTGTAGCCGTCGCCGCCGCAGCCCAAGTTATAAATCGCGCTGCGCTCATCGAGGATGTCGAGGGCGAGAATGTGCGCGCGCGCCAGATCGACGACGTGGATGTAGTCGCGCAGGCACGTGCCGTCGCGTGTCGGGTAATCGTCGCCGTAAATCTCGACTGACTCGCGCCGGCCCGCTGCCGCTTGCAAGATGATCGGGATCAAGTGCGTCTCCGGGTCGTGCATCTCACCGCAACGCTCGGTCGCGCCTGCCGCGTTAAAATACCGGAGGCTTGCGTAACGAATGCCGTAAGCTCCTTCATACCATTTCAGCGCGCGCTCGAAAGCGAGTTTGGTTTCGCCGTAAGGATTCGTCGGGTTGGTCGGATCGGTTTCTTCAATCGGCTGCTTCTCCGGCTCGCCGTAAGTCGCAGCGGTCGAAGAGAAGACGAGCCGCCGCACATCGCACTCGCGCATCGCGTCGAGCAGGGCGAGGCCGGCGACGACGTTGTTGCGATAATACTTCGCCGGATTCCCGACCGACTCGCCGACGAGCGAATCCGCCGCCATGTGAATCACGGCCTCGATCTCGTGTTCGCGCAACGCGCCGCGCAGACGCTCGCCGTCCATCAAGTCGGCCTCGACGAATGCCGCGCCTTCGACCACCGTCCCACGATGGCCTTTATATAAACTGTCATAGACGATGGCCGCATGGCCGTCTTTGACCAACTCTTCCGTCACGACACTGCCAATGTAACCCGCACCACCCGTCACCAACACGCGCATCCTTCTCCCGGCACGGACGAAGCCGGGCGCACGGTCTCGCCCACAACCTTCGTCGCGTTGCCGCCCCTCATTATTTCAAATCGGAAACCTTTCTGGAATGATACCACGCAACGGAAAACTCATCGACAGACTACGGACGAGAGCGCGATCAATGCTATAACATCCGCGTTCGACAACCTGATCTCTCCCATTAAAATTTAAGATGAAACCATTTCGCCAAGCGCTCGCCCTTTCCCTCTCGGCCTTCATTCTTTTCGCTTCCGCCAGCGCGCACGCGCAAGAGGCGCGACGCCGCGTGAGTCTCCTGCTCGTCAACGGCAAAATCTTCACCGCCGACGAGCGCGGCTCGCTCGCGCAGGCCGTCGCCATCGACGGCGAGCGGATCATCGCCGTAGGGACCAACGACGAAATCAACTCGCGCTTCGACGCCGCGCGCACCATCGATCTCGGCGGCAAGCTCGTGACGCCGGGCTTCAACGACGCGCACATCCACTTCGTCAGCGGCGGGCAAGCGCTCCAGCGCGTTGACCTGAACGGCGCGCAGACGCTCGAAGAAGCCAAGCGGCGCATCGCGGCGAAAGCGAAAGAATTGCCGCCGGGCGCGTGGATTCAAGGGCGCGGTTGGGATCATACTTTGTGGGGCGGGCAGTGGCCGACGCGGCAAGATTTGGATGCGGTCGTGCCAAACAATCCCGTCTTCGTGCAGCGCGTGGACGGGCATGTGAGTTGGGCCAATTCGCACGCGCTCGAAAAGGCCGGTGTGACGCGCCAGACTCAAGCGCCCGAAGGCGGCGAGATTTTGCACGACTC
>JALZKK010000274.1 GCA_030859285.1 Acidobacteriota bacterium
AACTGATTCAAAGTCTGCTCGCGCTCGTCGTGGCCGCCGCCCAAGCCTGCGCCGCGATGACGGCCAACCGCGTCGATCTCGTCAATAAAGACAATGCACGGCGCGTTTTTCTTCCCCTGCTCGAACAGATCGCGCACGCGCGACGCGCCGACGCCGACGAACATCTCCACGAAATCCGAACCTGAAATCGAGAAGAACGGAACGTTGGCCTCGCCCGCCACGGCCCGCGCCATCAGGGTCTTGCCCGTTCCCGGCGGCCCCATCATCAGCACGCCTTTCGGAATGCGCCCGCCGAGTTTTTGGAACTTCTGCGGCTCTTTGAGGAACTCGATGATCTCTTGCAATTCCTCTTTGGCCTCTTCAACGCCCGCCACATCCTTGAACGTGACGCGCTTCTGCTGGTTATTCAAGAGCTTCGCGCGCGACTTGCCAAAGCTGAGAGCTTTGTTGCCCCCGGCCTGCATTTGCCGCAACATGAAAATCCAGATGCCGATGAAGAGCAAAAGCGGAGCCCAAGTGATCAGCATCCCCCACAGCAAGCCGTTACCCACCGGCTCGCTATGCGCTTCGGCGACGAGCTGATTACCGTTGGCGTCCTTCTGAATCGCGAGATTCATCAGATCGTCGCGCAGTTCGGTATCAATCGGTGTATCGTACTGCTGACCGCCTTCCTCGACAGCGACGACCTCAGTCTGCTTGATCGTCAGTTTGTCGATCTGGCCTTTCTGGACTTTATCGACCAGTAAGTTATATGCCAACGGTCTGACGTTGCTGCGCTGGCTACTCGAAAACGCCTTGTAGAGCAGCACCGCGCCCGCAAGTATGAGAACCCAAAAGATAATTTGTCTGGCTGTAGAACTCATCTGTTTTAATCCGTGCTTTTGTCAATCCGCGCCTTGCTTCACTGGCAAGGCGGAAAGCTGTTCATGCCGCCGTTAAGAATCATAACCCATGACAGCGCCTGCTGTCGCTTTCGCCGCAAGCAACTTTGCTCCCGGTTCGCATCATTGCCGGACGAAGGATAAACTCAATGTCTCGTCCGGCAAATTTCGTGCCTTCCTAAGATGCCCCCGGCACGCCGCCAGTTGCGCCTTTTTCACCTCGCGCACGACGCGCAAGACTATTACGTGAGCAGACCGGATCACGCATCCGCCGGGCGCGCAATGTATGGCAGATTCCGCCAGCGCTCTTGAAAACCTAACCCGTAGCCGAAGACATAATCCTCGTGCGTCTCGAAGGCTCGCCAGTCCGGTTCGATGGCGACGCGATGGCGGTCGGGCTTATCGATCAACACGCACAAGCGCACCGTCGTCGCCCCGCGTTCCTCAAGCTGTTTCAATAAATACTCTTGCGGCACGCCCGTCTCCAAGACGCCTTCAACCAGCAGGATGTCACGGTTGGCGACTTCCATCGGCGTGCTGAACTGTAAATCTTGGACGCCGCCGAACGAACGATGATCGAAACGCAGAAAGGCCGTCCGCACCGGCGCGTCAATGCGCCTGAGCAGATCGGCGAGGAACATGAAGCTATCTTCGAGGACGCCGAGAATCGTCAACTCTCGCTCGCGATAGGCGGCGGAAATCTCACCGGCCACCTCGGCGACTCGTTCCGCGATCTGCGCGGCGCTAAAGACTTCGACGTTGCGTGTCTGCATCAACTTTTTCCTGCCCGTTCCGACCAGCAAAAATAAAAGACCGTCCATCGCATGGGAACGATCCTTACATCACTTTCGATTCTAAATGCCGCGCCGGATAAAAGTCCATTCAATTGCGGATTGCGGATTAAAAGGCAAGTTGCTTTTTCAATCCGCATTCCGTATTCCGCATTCCGCAATTGAAGCGTCCGCAATCAAGTAGAGTCGTCCGCCGCGCCGCTCGATCACGCTCCCGCCCGGCAACTCCGCCACGCGCCCGCCGCGCTCGCCTTCGAGCAATTGCTCGACCGCACGCACATGTACCAACTCCAACCGCCGCAGACTTCCCCGCTCCCTCTCGATCCAGCGCCGGAGCGCACGCCGCCGCACGGCTCCATTGGCCGCGCGCAGGACTTCGACGCTCAGGGACGCGACATCTTCATGGAGGGGCAGGACTGGTCCCTGCTCGTCGCGCGCAGGCGCGTTGCGCGCTGTTGATTGATTGTCAGCAGACTGTCTCTCGACCTGCGGTCGGCGGGCAGGGACCAGCCCTGCCCCTACAAAATTCTGACATTCACCTTTCGTCCAATCGCGCTCGGCTTCGGCGATCAATTCGGCGGCCTGCGCTTCGAGCGCGTCCGAGTCTTGGCGCAACAACTCCGCCGCGCGAGCCAACGCCGCGACCGCGCGCGGGTTGAAACTTTCGAGGAGCGGGATTAACTGCCGCCGCACGCGCACGCGCTTGAATCGCTCGTCCTCATTCATCGTGTCCGCGCGCGGTTCGACGCCTCGCTCACAACAATATGCGGCTGTCTCCGCCCGCCGCGCCCAACTTAGTAGCGGACGCGCGAGCAAAACATCACCGGCTTCGTCGAGCGGTCGCACCGGCGACATCCCGCCCAAACCATCCGCGCCACTGCCGCGCAGCAGCGCCAGCAATACCGTCTCCGCTTGATCGTCCAGTGTGTGTCCCGCCAACACCACGCCCGCGCCCTGCTCTCGCGCCACACGCGCCAAAAATTCGTAGCGCTCGCGCCGCGCCGCTTGTTCCAAATTATCCTGCGACCGGCTCGCCCGCTCCGCCACTGCCGCGCGCTTGTGACGGCATTCATGTCCTAGCTCAGCCGCCAACTTCGCCACCCAACGCGCGTCCGACTCTCCGGCCTCACCGCGCAGCCCGTGATCGAGATGCGCGACGCAAAGTGACAGAGACAACCGCCGCGCCTTGAGCAATTCATCGAGCGCCAACAGCAGAGTGCACGAATCCGCCCCGCCCGACACGGCGATGACGACGCGCCGCTCTCGTTCGGGCAACTTCAATTGTCGCCACTCCGTTAGTAAGCGCCGCGCGAAGCCGGGAGTTCTTTTTTGATTGTTCTTCACGCTGAAAAAAATAATAAGGCAAAAGTGAATGACATGCTGCCTTCACTTTTGCCTTTTGCCTTTTGCCTTCGCCGTCAGGCGATGATCATTGTTCCCGTGCCGCTGTCCGTGAAGACTTCGGAGAGCAGCGCGTTACGCAGGCCGCCGTCGATGATGTGCGCGCTGCGGACGCCGCGCCGCAAGAGGCCAGAAATGTTTTGCAGTTTTGGGATCATCCCGCCAATCGCCACGCCGTCGCGGACGAGCGCATCGGCCTCATCCGCCGTGAGGCGCGAGAGCTTCGAGTCAGCCTCGCCCGGTCGCAGATAAATACCACCGACATCGCTCAACAAGATCAACTTCTCGGCCTGCAAACGCACGGCAATCTCGGCGGCGATGGTATCAGCATTGATGTTGAAGACGCGCCCTTCCGCATCTGCGCCGAGCGAAGAGACGACCGGCAAATAATCTTGATTGAGCAGCACACGCAACAGCCGATCATCAATCTCGACCACATCGCCGACATGCCCGAAGTCGACATCTGCACTCACGCCCGTCTCCCGGTTCAAGACTGCCTTCGGCGGACGCCGCACCGCATGAACGATATTGCCATCCACGCCCGACAAGCCAACAGCCTCGACCCCGCGCTGCCTGAGCGCCGCTAAAATGTCCGTGTTGATCTTCCCCGCGAAGATCATCTTCGCCATATCGAGCGTTGCGTCGTCCGTCACGCGCCGCCCATCGATGATCGTCTGCGCCACGCCCATCTGCGCCGCCAATTCATTCAACTGCTTCCCGCCGCCATGCACCACACACGTCCGAATCCCCACCTGATGCAACAGCGCCAACTCCTCCGCCAGCGACGCCAGATTCTTCGCCTCTTCCGTCACCTTCCCCGACAACTTCACGACAAATGTCTTCCCCTTGAATCGCTGAATGTACGGCAAGGCTTCGCGCAACAGATCGAGTCTCGGTTGGTGCATCATAACTCTCCGCTATGTGAACAGGAAAAGATTAACCACGAAGAACACGAAGGACACCAAAAGATAGAGATTCAACTGACGGCCCTCGATATCCTTCTTCGTGAGCTTCGTGTCCTTCGTGGTCTTCGTGTCTATTCTATTTCTCTGCTACGACTCAACCCCGTTGTTGGTCCAGCAAGTGTTCCATCACCGCTTTTTGCACATGCAGACGATTCTCTGCTTCGTCAATGACAACCGCAGCCGGCGAATCGATCACTGCGTCGGTGACGATGACATTGCGGCGGACGGGAAGGCAGTGCATGAAGATGCCGCTATTTGTCCGTCGCATTTTGGCTTCGTCCACGATCCATCCGTCGCGGTAAGCGGCGCGCGTCTCAATATCTTCATCCGGCGCGCCATAAAACATCTTGCTGCCCCAGCTTTTCGCATAGACAACATCTGCGCCATCGAAGGCTTCGTCGATGTCGTTCGTCACCGTCACATTTGCGCCCGCGTCGAACGCATGTTCGTTGATGCCGCCGATCAACTCGTCGTCCAATTCGTAGCCCGGCGGGTGCGCGATAACGAGTTCGTGTCCCAACTGTGCTGCCGCCAACGCAAAGCTGTTTGGCACGGCCATCGGCAGAGGCTTCGGATGCCAAGCCCACGTCAACACGACGCGCTTTCTGCCTTCGCCTAATTTCTCCCTGATCGTCAACATGTCCGCCAAAGCCTGACACGGATGATGCATCGCCGATTCGAGGTTGATGATCGGCGCTCCGCTGTGCCGCGCAAACGCATTCAACACGGGATCGAGCCGCTCCGCCCGCCAGTCTTTCAACTGAGCGAACGTCCGCACGCCGATGAGCGAGCAATAGCGGCCCAGCACGCGCACAAACTCCGCGACATGCTCAGTCTTATCCCCATCCATCACCACGCCGTCGCGATGCTCCAGCGTCCAACTGGTTCCTCCCGGCTCTAACACGACCGAATTGCCGCCGAGTTCATACACGCCGACCTGCATCGAAGCCCGCGTCCGCAAAGAAGGATTGAAGAAGACCAACGCGACAGATTTCCCTTCGAGCGGCTGCGACTTATCCTCGCCGCGCTTGAACCGCGCCGCCGCTTCGAGCAAATGTTCAAGCTCCTTGCGCGTCCAGTCGCCGGTTGTCAAAAAATTTCGTGGCATTTAATTGTAGGAGCAGGGCTTGTCCCTGCCCTTCGCGCGTCAGCGCGAATCGACATGAGTATCATTGATGTTGTGTGACTGCGATTCTCAGCTATCGGTCTAACGACCGATGTGGGCAGGGACTAGCCCTGCCCCTACAAGATGTTCCTCAACGACTCGACAAACAAATCAATCTCTTCCCGCGTCACACACAGCGGCGGGAGCAGCCGTAACACCCGCGCGTCGCTTGATGTGCCGGTGATGACGCGCCGCTCCAACAACGCCTTGTTTACTTGCGCCGCAATCTCATCCTTGAACTCGACGCCGAGTAACAATCCGCGCCCGCGCACCGCTGCGACTTGCGGCACATCCGCGAGACGCTTGCGCAAGCGCCGCTCGATCTCGCGCGCGTTCTCCAACATGCCGTCCTGCTCGATGGCTTCGAGCGTCGCACAGACTGCCGCCATCGCCAACATGCCGCCGCCGAACGTCGTGCCGAGATCGTTCTCTTTGATCGCGCCGGCCACCTCATCCGTCGTCAAACATGCACCGACGGGGATGCCGCTGCCGAGAGCTTTTGCCAGCGTGATCACGTCCGGCACGACGCCGCCCGCCGCCTCGCTCCCCGCGAAAAACCATTCGCCTGTGCGCCCGACGCCGGTCTGCACTTCATCGAAGATCAACAGCATCCCGCGCGCGTCGCACAACTCACGGAGCGCGCGATAAAACTCCGGCGCAGCCATTCGCACGCCCGCCATCGACTGAATCGGCTCCAACAACAACGCCGCCACCGCCTCATCAGCGAGTTTCTCAACCGACTCAACTGATCCGAACTCCGCGCACAAATGGCCCGGCACGTTCGGGCGGCCCAACTCGCGATACTTGCCCAAGAACGTCGCGCTGATCGCGTCCGCCGTCCGCCCGTGAAAGCCGCCCGTGAACGTGATAATTCCCTCGCGCCCTGTCCGCATCCGCGCCAAACGCATCGCGTTCTCGTTCGCTTCCGTCCCCGAATTGCAAAAGAAGGCTTTCGTGATTGAAGCGGGCGCGCATTTCACCAATCGCTCCGCCGCCCGCGCACGCACGCCCGAATAGACGAGATTCGAGTAGAACAACAACTGCTCGGCCTGCTCCTTGATCGCCGCCACAACATGCGGGTGACAATGGCCTGTCGCCGCCACCGCATGGCCGCCGTAGAGATCAAGAAAACGCTCGCCCTCGCTCGTCTCGATCCACGCGCCCCGCCCCTGCGCCGCCGCGAGTTTCATCTTCTTGTACGTCGCTAATTGAAACTCGTCCTCGCGCGCCGCGATCTCTGCAAAATTTGTGATAGCGCCTGTTTTCATCCCACACGCGCTCCGTCGGGGACTTGCTTTTCGGGGACGGCCAGTACGGGTATGATCCCGTCCGCATACCCGATGTCGAACAACATGCCCTCGGAAACTTCGCCCGCCATCCGCTTCGGTTCAAGATTGACGACAAACAACGCCTGCTGGCCCACGATCTCGCGAGGGTTCTCCCGCTCGCCCTTCATACCAGCTAGTATATTTCTTTTGTGATCGCCGAAGTTGACACGGAGTTTCACTAGCTTATCCGACTCTTCTATGTTTTCCACCGCTTCGATGGTTCCCACACGCACATCGATCTTGTCGAGAACATCAAGCGCGATAGCAGGCTTGATTGGCGCAGCCTTAAAAGCTGTGCTGATGTTTTCCGTCATGGATTGCTCCCGGTCAGAATGAGTCCTATCTTTTCGTCCAGCCCGAACATTAAGTTCATGTTTTGCACGGCCTGTCCCGCCGCGCCTTTGACGAGATTATCAATCGCCGAAAAGACCACGAGTTGCCGCCCGCGCGCCGCGAAACCGAGGTCGCAAAAATTCGTCGTCTTCACCGGGTTGATGTCGGGCGAGCCATTCACTAAGCGCACAAAAAACGAGTCGCGGTAGAACTCTGCGAACAATACTCGCACTTCGTCGGTTGTCAACTCGTCTTTCGTCTCCGCATAGATCGACGCGAAGATGCCGCGCGCGACCGGCAGCGAATGAGTCATAAAAACTAACTCGCCCGTCCAATCGCCGACGCGCCGCAACTCCTGTTCGATCTCCGGCACGTGTTGGTGCGTGAACGGCTTGTAAGCGTAAAACGAATTCATCCGCTGCGGATGATGCGTGTTCGCCGCCGCTTTCGCGCCCGATCCGGAAGAACCGGTCTTCGCGTCCACGATCACGCGCCCGCTCAACAGTCCCGCGCGAACCAATGGGACCAAGCCCAACAGTGTCGCCGTCGCGAAGCAACCGGGATTGCTGACGAGACGCGCGCGTTTGATCTGCTCGCGATTCGTCTCTGTCAAGCCATAGACAAACTCGCGCTGCAAATCTACCGCTGTTTGTTCGTGCCCATAATGCTGCAAAAATTCTTCCGCGCTGTTTAAGCGAAAGTCGCCGGAGAGGTCGATAACCTTGATGTGCGCCGGCACGCGCGGCGCGATCTCCAAAGCCTGACCGTGCGGCAACGCCAAAAATAAACAATCCAAATCAGCAAGGCTCTCAAACTCTTTTGGCGCAGCCGCGAAACGCAACTCCGTCAAACCATACAAATTCCGATGCACTTCCCCAACAGCTTTACCCGCATGTTCATTCGCCGTCACCAACACGATCTCGACGTGCGGGTGCATCAGCAGAATTCGCAACAGTTCCGCTCCACCGTAGCCCGATCCACCGAAGATTCCTATCTTCAGTTTCGAGTTTCGAGTTTCGAGTTTCGAGTTCATAACTTATAACTCCGCGCTTGCTACCGAGTTTTGGGCGGCGAGAATTGAACCCGAACCTCGACACCCGAAACTCGACACCTTCTGGCTGATCAGCGAGAAGAGCCGCGCCCCGTCGCGTCGCGCGTTCCCCGCCGGCACGCCGAACTCTTGTTCGATGTAATCCTCGCCCATCTGTGAATCCGTGACTGAGCCGGCGATTAAATCGACCTCGATCCCGCGCCGCCGCAACAACTCGATGCCACCCCACGCGCCGACGTAATCTGAAGCGCAATAGATGACTGCCGCCGTCGCCGCGCGCAACTCCGCGTCGGCAAAGACGGACTCGACCGAGTAGCCGCCCAAGATACCATCGCCCAATTCAATCACGAGCAGATCAGGCGCGCATTGGTTCAACTCCGTGATGATCGCTTTGGCGACCGGCGCGAGATCACCGACGCCGACGGTCGAAGGCAAACCACAATCAAGAAAACTCGCCGTTTGTATTGCGCCGTGATCGGCCATGTTGAGCGTGGCGCGCAGACACGCCACGCCGGAGAGTTTGCCTGCCGCCACGCGCAGCCCGGCGCGCGTCGCTTGCCGGATCAACTCCGTCGCCGCGAATGTTTTACCGCTGTTCATGCACGCGCCCGCGATCAAAACGATGGGCGCGACTGTTTCCGGCGCGAGCGTCTCGCGCCACGGCAATGCGGCATCGGCGATGTTTCGTACACGCCCCTGCTCATCCGCGACCAGCCCAATCACTTCGACCTCAATCGCGTCGCTCAAACTCGAATGATGCCCCGTGCAAAGCCCGATCACGCCGCCCATGTTCAGCAGATGCAACTTATCCCCGGCCTCGATCATTTCCGGCACGTCGCCCACGAATCCCTTCAACGCGCGACGGCAGCCCAGTACGCCCACTAACACATCGCCCGGATTGATCTTCGCGAGCCGGCCCGTCGGTAACTCCAACTGATTGTAAGTCGTACTGTCAGACAGAGCACACACCACCACGACATCGCCCGCGCGCGGCATCTCGCACGCACCGATGACGGCTAATGTCTGCGACAAATTTAATGTCTTCGTCGCCGATCCGATCTTGTCCGCCTCTACCACCGACACGCGCACATCCGTGCCGTTCAAAGGTTCTGTCATTTCAATCACAAGCATCTTCATCTTCTTCCTAGCCTTTCCTGCGGCGAACCTCTGTGTCCTGCGGCGGTGAAAATTCTTCCGCCGGTCGCACTCATCTGCAAGTCGCGCTGGCGGCATTTACAAACTGCCGCTTACCGCTTGTCTCTTTCTAACTGCGCCCGTGTCCGCAATCGCAGCGCGTTAAGTTTAATGAACCCTTCGGCGTCGCGCTGGTTGTAAATTGTGTCGGCCTCGAACGTCGCCAGCCGCTCACTGTAGAGCGAGTGCGGCGCACGTCGGCCCGCGATGATCACGTTGCCGCGATAAAGTTTCACGCGCACCTCGCCGGTCACGTTTTGCTGCGTCGCGTCAATCGTCTTTCGCAACAACTCCGTCTCCGGCGCGAACCAGAAACCGTAATACACACTCTCGGCGAATTTCAGACTGAGCGCATCACGCAAGCGCATCACTTCGCGATCCATCGTCAGCGATTCGAGCGCGCGATGCGCCGCCTGCAAGATCGTGACGCCCGGCGTTTCATACACGCCCCGCGATTTCATCCCGACGAAACGGTTTTCCACCAAGTCCACACGCCCGACGCCGTGCGCGCCGCCGATTTCATTCAACCGCGTCAACAACTCGACCGCACCTAAACGCTTGCCGTCGATGCTGACAGGGACGCCACTCTCGAAGCCGATCACGACGTACTCAGCTTCAGCCCGCGCTGCTTCCGGCGCTTTCGTCAATTGAAAAATATCAGCCGGCGGCTCGGCCCACGGGTCTTCGAGAATTCCGCCCTCATAAGAGACATGCATCAAATTGCGGTCGGTCGAGTACGGCTTCTCCGCAGTCGCTGTCACCGGAATATCGTGTTGTTTGGCGTAAGCGATCAAATCGCTCCGGCCCTTAAACTCCCACTCGCGCCACGGGGCGATCACTGTGATCTCCGGCTCCAAAGCGTAATAGGTCAGCTCGAAGCGCACCTGATCGTTGCCCTTGCCGGTAGCGCCATGCGCTACCGCATCCGCGCCTTCCTGCCGCGCGATCTCGATCTGCCGCTTCGCGATCACGGGCCGCGCCAAACTGGTCCCCAACAAATACACGCCTTCATAGACCGCGTTCGCCTTCACCGCCGGCCACACAAAATCGCGGACAAACTCTTCGCGCAAATCTTCGACGTACAACTTCGCCGCGCCCGTCGCTTTCGCCTTCGCTTCCAGCCCCTCCAACTCCTCGCCCTGCCCCACGTCCGCGCAATAACACACCACCTCGCAGCCGTAGTTCTCCTTCAACCACCGCAGCATCACCGACGTATCCAACCCGCCGGAATATGCCAACACAACTTTTTTGATTTGCGTCATGCCGTCTCTTTTCACTTATCCGAAAAGTTTCCAAATCTTCTTGATCGCCGCGCGCTGTTGTTTGCGCTCTCTAATCGCGATGAATACTGTGTCATCGCCCGCCAGTGTTCCGACGATCTCCGGCAGTGCGGCCCGGTCAATTTCCAATGCCACCGCCGACGCCGAACCCGGCTCGCACTTCGCGACGACGAGAGCATCACCCGCCGGCTCTATCGCCAACAACCCGCGCGCCGCCGCGCCGTTGCTTGCCGCCTGCTGCGGCTCGACGTAACGTCCGCGCCGCTTTACGATCCCTAGCTCTTCCAGATCGCGCGAGACGCTCGATTGTGTCGCCGCGAATCCGGCACGCTCAAGATGCGCCGCCAGATCGTCCTGCGTGCCGACCGGCTTGGCGCGGATCAGACTCAAAATCTTGTGCTGTCGTTTTTCTTTCTCGATCATCTCATTTCTATGCAATGAATTTGCATAACCACTGCATGGATGCATAAAATACCATGCCCATTGTGTCGAAGCAATGTTTCCGGATACAACTGGCTTAATTTTTGTAGGAGCGGGAAAGCAATATCTCACGCAAAGACGCAAAGGGCGCAAAGAGGAGGCCGTTTGCTTTGCGCCCTTTGCATCTTTGCGTGAGACTTCTTCTCCTGCGTGAGGGCATTTATGAGGGAAACGAAAAACTTATGGGGCGGTCGCTTCACCGGCGAGGCCGATCCGGGATTCGCGGCCTTCAATCGCTCGTTCGGCTTCGACCGGCGGCTGTTCGCGGCAGACGTGCGCGCCAGCATCGCGCACGCTGAGGGCTTACACGCCGCCGGTGTGCTGACCGTTGAAGAAGCGCGGCAGATCGTGGATGGTCTCCAGCAGATGCTTGCGCGTGCGGCTGAAGGTGACACGTACTTCGACGCGGCGACGGCGGAGGACGTGCATTCGTTCATCGAATCCGAACTCGTCGCGCTCGCCGGCGAGGCGGGACGCAAGCTCCACACGGGACGCAGCCGCAATGATCAAGTGGCAACCGCGTTTCGTCTCTGGCTGCGCGAAGAGATCGACGGATTGACACACAGCATTCGTGAGACGCAAGCCGCGCTCATTGATCTCGCCGTAGCGCACGCTGGCGCGGTGTTGCCCGGCTACACGCATTTACAGCGCGCGCAGCCAATCATGTGGGCGCATTGGTGT
>JALZKK010000030.1 GCA_030859285.1 Acidobacteriota bacterium
CCAACTACACAACGCTCGCCGGCTTCCTGCTCGCACAGGCCGGGCGTCTGCTACAGCCCGGCGAGGTGGTGGAATACGACGGCGCGCGTTTCGCCGTCGAGCGCGTCGATCATCGCCGTATCCGCCGCGTCCGTTTTACCCCTGTCGCACCCAAAAACCTAGCCGCCGATAGCTCGCATAACTCACCGTAGAGGAATCCGCACCAGTGATCACGACCGTTTGCCTCAACAGCAACACGAAGGAATTTCAAGATAGTTGTCTGGCCGCTGACATCAGCGAGTTGCGCGTCGAGGAGCAGAACGTCGTGTGGGCCGACGTCAGCGATCCGACGAGCCAAGACTTTTTAGACTTGGCCGAAGAGTTCGGCTTTCACCCGCTCTCGATTGAAGACTGCCGCAGTGAACACCAACGCCCGAAGGTCGAAGAATATCAGGGCTACTATTTCATCGTCCTTTACGAAGCCGTGCTATCGGGGGCGAATGACGAGTTGGAATTGCGCGAGCTGAACATCTTCCTCGGCCCGAACTATCTCGTCACCGTCCACTCACGACCGATCCGCGCCGTCGAGATTGCCGGGCGGCTCTGGCGCGAATGGTCAGACCGGGCCGAACACGGGTCCGGGCTGCTCGCCTATCTTTTGATCGACGCCATCGTTGACGATTACCTGCCGCTCTTGGACGTGTTGAGCGAGCGAATGGACGATCTCGAAGATCAAATCTTCGGCGACTTTCAGCCCGAAGCGATGCAGAGTATCTTCCGCATCAAGAAACAACTGCTTTTCCTGCGCCGCGCGATCACGCCGCTCAGGGACGTTTTCAACACGCTCTTGCGGCGCGAGCAGCCGATCTTCCGGCGCGAGACGCACGTCTATTTCCAAGACGTGTTCGATCACCTGATCCGCGTCGCCGACACCATCGACACGTTGCGCGACATGCTCAGTTCGACGATGGACGCTTACCTGTCCGTCTCCGGCAACCGGATGAACCAGATCATGAAGCGCCTCACTTCGATCTCGACGATCCTGATGTCAGTGACTTTGATCGCGGGCATCTACGGGATGAACTTTACGTTCATGCCGGAATTGGGCTGGCGTTACGGCTACGTCTTCTCGCTGCTCTCGATGGTGGTCGTCGGCATTGCGATTTATCTCTATTTGAGAAAGGCGAAATGGCTGTGAAGAACAAAAAGAAGCGGCGGCTTTGGCATCGCCCCGACAACAGAAAGGAAAAGGACGATCTGACAGAGATCGCCGCGCAGCTCGCGCCGCTCGAAGAAATACACGAGAGCCTCAACCCGACCGCGCACCCTAACAACAACGGCGGCGCAATCTGGCTCGACACCGGCGCGCTCAATTTGCCGAAGGGCTTGGGCGAGGAGGACGACGCCCGCTCATCGCTCTGGCGACCGGAGCCGGTCATCCTCGCCATTCTCCTGATCGCGCTGGCCTTCATCGCCTTCATCGCGTGGCAAATCTCGCTCATGCCACCCGTCACTTGATCACTTCATTACTTCAGACAGAAAAAGATTAACCACAGAGGAACGCAGAGGATGGAAATGATAAGCGATGAGCGTGGAATGATGAATGAAATAGCTTGTCTTTCATTCACCATTCATTATTCAGCATTTCCTCTGCGTTCCTCTGCGTCCTCTGTGGTAAAAGTTTTTGAGAATCTTGCTATTGAGGACGATTGTTTGTGGGAGTGGTCGGCTTGTTGCTCGTCGCGCCCGGATCGCGGCGGGCGGTGTAGCCGGAGCGGGTGACCGCGATCCGTTTGTCGCGCTTTCCGGCATCGGCGACTTGGACGCGCACGGTGCGGAATGAGCCGTCGCGCGCTTTGTTCGTCGGGTAATAACCGATGACGTATTGAGTGCGTAAGTCCTTCGTGATCTCTTGGGCGATCTGCGGCAATTCGGAGAGCGAAGTCGGGAAGAAAGCGCGCCCGCCGGTCTGTTCGGCCAGTTTGTTTAAGAGATTGACCGCCTTATCTTTCGGGCTTTTGCGAATTAAGCCGCCCTGCGCGTCCAACTCGTTGACAAAGCCGATGACGAAAATCTGCACGTCGTTTTCGCGCAATTCCGCGAATAATTCTTCTTGCTTGTAGAAGCTGGAGCGGTCTTCGCCGTCGGTCACGAGGATTAGCGCGCGGCGACGACGGTCATTGAGATCGCTGCCCTTCTTATACTCGGCGACGCGCTCGGCGGAGAGCATCACGGCGTCGATCACGGCGGTCTGCCCGCCTTCAGTGTAGAGTTGCTCAAGGGCATCCATCAATTGTTCCTGATCGGAAGTGAAATCCTGCACGGTCTCGATCTTGTCGTTCGACACGAAGCGCACTAAGAAAGTCTCGTCGCCTGATTTGTTGCTGTTGATGATGGTCTTGCCAGCCTCGATCACTTGGTTGATCTGGAAGCGGAGCGAGCCGGAATTGTCGATCACAAGGCCGTAACTGATCGGCACTTCTTCTCTGGAGAAGTAGTCGATCTGCTGCGGCACGCCGTCCTCGAAAACACGGAACTCACCCTGCTTCACGTCATTGACCGGGCGGTTCGCGCGGTCGATCACGCGAACATTGAGCGTGGTCAGGTTAGTGTCAATGGTGATCAATTCTTCGGGATCAATCTCCTGCGGGGCTTGGTCTTGTGCGTCAGAGGATTGGGTCCCGGGCGTCGGCTTCGTTTGCAACGTGGGCGGCGCGGGTGAAGTTGAGGGCTGTGGCTTGGCGGTAGCCGGCGTCGGCGTCGGTTTGACGCTGGTCGCCGGAGTCGCAGTCTGTGGCTGTCTCGCGGATGGCGGAGGCGTCGTCGTGCGTGCAGGTGTTTGCTGATTCGTGTCTGTCGTGCGGCGCGGGCGAGCGTCGGTCTGCTGCGCGCGCGTCATGGGTAAGACGGCGGCGACAAGGGAAACAGCTAATGCGAGCGCCGCGAGCCGGCGTCCGCGCGCGTGCCTGATAGAAATTTGACGACGTGACATCAGAACCTTCTCCTTCGATCTCTCTCCGCGCAAATGGGAAACTTCGCACACGCTCCAAACAGAAGCGCCCGGCACGCCCGGCCTTCTCGCAGGCGGGGAGCGGTAGGGCGCTTCTGTTGCGGAGCCGCCGCGGGCGGCGCGCACTGCTGGGGCAAAAAAGCTCGTTGCGTGCTGCTCTTCAAGCAGCGCCTTGTTTTTAGAAGTCGCCCGCGCCGCGCGCGTTGCCAATTTTTAGGCCGCGTGAGCCACCGGCGGTCAACGCGGATTGGTCGTCGCGAAATAGCCTTCTTTAGAACGCACGAACAATTTGGGCAGCCCGCGCGGCGGATCGACTTTGACCTTGATCTTGTGCCACTTGCCGTCGTTCATAAAGTTTGACGGCTTGTAGCCGATGGAATACTGGTGGCGCAGTTCGATGGCGATGCGCTCGAAAATCTCGTTCATCTCGGCGTTGGTATCGGGGAAGAAAGCCTTGCCGCCGGACACGGAAGCCAACTCGTCGAGGATCGCTTGGCCGCCTACATCGAGCGCGCTGCCGCCACGATCAATGATCGCGATGGCATAGATCAGCACGTCGGTCTCTTTCAACATCCGTCGTAGCTCGCTGAAGGTGTAGCGCGAGCTGTTGTCCTGCCCGTCGCTAATGACCAAGAGCGCGCGTTTCGGGTGCGTGCCGCGCATCACTTTCTCGACGCCGAGATAACAAGCGTCGTAGAGCGCCGTCTGCCCTTTGGTCTCGACGAAAGTGAGCTTAGTCAAGAGCGCGTCGCTATCGCGCGTGCGGTCGAGCAGGAGTTGCGTGCGGTGGTTGAAGCCGAGCAGAAAATACTCGTCTTTGGCGTGGCTCGTCTCGATGAAGTGGCGCAGCGCATCGCGCGCCCGCGAGACCTTGTCCTTGCCCATCGAGCCGGACACGTCGAAAACGACGCCGAGACTCACCGGCACATCTTCATCACTGAAGAACGTGATCTCCTGCGGCACTTTGTCGTCCAAGACGGTGAAAGCGTTCTTGCTCAACCCCGTCACATATCGCCCGTAGATATCTGTGAGCGTCACATTCAAGGTGATCAGATCGGTGTTGATGATTAACTGCGTGTCGTCGCCAACCGGCGTGCCGGTCGCAGCAGTGGTGGTTGATACTGTGGTTGCGTCGGGCGTGGCAGGCGATGGCGCAGGCGCGGCGGCATTGGTGCGCGTGGGCTGCCCGGCTATCTGTTGTTCAACTTTCCGTTGAGCATGGCCGGTTGGCTGAAGCGCAGGCAGCAGAAGCAGCAGGCCAGAAAAAGCGGCGCAGGAGACCAGCGCGACGAATAGACGAGAACAGCGCGATGCTCTCATAGACCCTCCTGATAACAGAGTTCCGGAACTCCGATGGCTAAACCTTGTGATCGAAAACTTGCGGGCGGAAACGTTTGTTAGGACGTTAGCCGGCGGCGCAAGGGTTGTTTTTGGGACGCGCAAAAAAATGAGTTTGGGGAGACTCCGGTAACCGCTTCGCATTGTAGTCCTCGACGAGCGCGGGAGCAAGCCCCATCCATGTCAAAAAATTCATCAGAGTGCAACTTTCTCTGCGCGGCAGCGTGGAAGGGCAGGACGGCAGGTTTCGAGTTGAAGACATTCGATTTGACTCGAAACTCGAAACTCGAAACTGAGTAGCCTTCATCCTTGCTTTTCACCGTGTTATACTTTTTGCCCCGATGTCATTGATTCGCTGAATCAATGACGCCATCGAAGCAAATTCCCATGTCTGAGTTTATCTGTCGGTTAGGCACGCCTGCGGGCGAGGTGGTGACGCGGTCGGTCGATGCGGTCGGCGTGCAGGAAGCGCGCGTGCGTCTGGAGAGCGAGGGCTTTCGCGTCTTCTCGGTGACGCCGCCGAAGACGCGCGGCATCGCGGCTTTGACGCGCCGGGGCAAAGCCGGCACGCACGCGCGCGTCAAGGCCGGCGACTTTCTGCTCTTCAATCAACAATTGGCCGCGCTGATCCGTGCGGGCATCCCGATTTTGCAGGCGGTCACGATGCTCCGGCGGCGGGCGGCGAGCGCGCGTTTGCGAATGCTGCTCGGCGACGTGGAGGAAAAGATTCGCGGCGGGATGGCTTTATCGACGGCGTTCGCGGAGCAGGGCAGCGTGTTCCCGCGCATTTACACGGCGTCGATTTTGGCGGGCGAACGTTCGGGCGCGCTTGACGAGGTGTTAAGCCGCTACAACGCTTACATGCGGCGCGGCGTCGAGATTCGGCGCAAGATTCGCGGCGCGCTGGCCTACCCGATCTTTCTGCTGCTGGCCTCATTCGGCATGGTCGCGTTTTTGACGATCTACGTCGTGCCGAAGATGTCACGCTTGTTCACAAGTTTTAGACAGGAGTTGCCGGCGCTGACGCAGATGGTTGTCGGGCTGTCGGGTTGGCTGGCGGCGAATCTGTTTTGGTTCGGGCCGTTAGTTATCGGGGGGGCGGCGGCGCTCTTCTTTTGGTCGCGGACGCCGCAAGGCAAACTCTTTGTGGATCGCACGCTGTTGCAGTTGCCGATTGCGGGCGAGTTGCTCGTGCAACTCTCAGTCGCGCAAGTGACGCGAAGTTTAGGGACGCTCTTGGCCGGCGGCATCACGCTCGTCGAATCTTGGGAGATCGCGGCGGAGTCGATCACAAATAGGGAACTGCGCGCACGCAGTTCGGCGATCCTACCGATGATCCGCGAAGGGCGCTCATTTACCGAAAGTCTGGAAGCCGCCGGATGGATTCCGGCATTGGCTTTGGACATGATCGGCGTCGGCGAGCGTTCGGGCAGTTTGCGCGAGATGCTGGAAGAAGTGGCGACCTTCTACGACGCCGAATCCGAAGTGCGGCTTGAGCAGTTGACGACGATCCTTGAGCCTGCCATTCTGCTAGTGATGGGCGGTGTGGTGATCACCATTCTGCTGGCGATTTACCTCCCGATCATTCAGTCCATCTCGAACGTCTCCGGGATGCGTTAGGCCATCCTCCAGCCACCCGGTGGCATCAGAAAGTTTTTGCCAATGCAGCCATCCACCGAAGAACTTACACAGCTGCCCGCTTCCTTCGAGGAAACTCTACTTTCTCCCGGCGAAGAGACCTTGCTCTCCGCGCCGGTCGGTGAAGAGACGGTCGTTGCTGCCCCGCGCCAGCCGGCAAAGACATCCGGCAGACTGTCAGCCGTGCCGGAGTCGGGGCTGCCGCCGGAAGTGCGCGCCGCGCGCGAGTTGGCCGCGCGTTACCGCCTGCCTTATGTTGATCTACTGCCGCCTGACGGTGATTCGCCCATCGATTATGCGATCCTCAGCGAACTGCCCGTCGATTTGATGGTGCGCCACCAATTCGTGCCGCTCAGGCGCGAGGGCAAGCGGCTGCACATCGCGATGGCCGATCCGACTGACCTCGAACGGCTCGACGAATTAGCGAGCGCGCTCCACGTCCGGATCGTGCCGCACGTCGCGACCGCCGGAGCGATTGAGGTCGTTCTCAAAAAAGGCGACGCGACACAGCGCGTCTTGCAGGAAGCGACTTCGGGCTTTCGTCTCTCGCTCGTCAAAGAGACGGAACACGGCGAAGAGGTCTTAGACCTTGATCGGCTGGCGACCGACTCCGAGATGTCGCCGATCATCAAACTCGTTGACACGATCATCTACAACGCGATGGAGTCGCGCTCCTCCGACATCCACATCGAGACGCGCGATACCGAAGTGCAAGTCAAGTACCGCATCGACGGCGCGCTCTACGCCAAAGTCGATCCGATTGATCTGGCCTATCATCAGACCTTGATCTCGCGCATCAAGGTAATGTCGGAACTCGACATCGCCGAGCGGCGCATTCCCCAAGACGGTCGCTTCCGCGTCCGTTACAAGGGGCGCACCGTCGATTTCCGCGTCTCCATCATGCCGACGGTTCACGGCGAAGACGCGGTGATCCGCATTCTCGACAAAGAACAGATCAACGAAGAGTTCCGCGATCTGCGGCTCGATGTGGTCGGCTTCTACGAGGAAGACCTTCGCAAGTTTCGCCGCTACATCGCCGAGCCATACGGCATGGTTCTCGTCACCGGTCCCACCGGATCGGGCAAGACCACGACGCTCTATGCCGCGCTCAACGAGATCAGAAACGAAGAAGACAAGATCATCACGATTGAAGACCCGGTGGAGTATCAACTGCACGGCATCACACAGATTCCCGTCAACGAAAAAAAGGGTTTGACGTTTGCGCGCGGCCTGCGCTCGATTTTGCGCCACGACCCGGACAAGATCATGGTCGGGGAAATCCGCGACTCGGAGAC
>JALZKK010000033.1 GCA_030859285.1 Acidobacteriota bacterium
CACCCGAGTGCTTCAACTACACGCGCCTGCTTTTGTCGCGCCGCTCGTCTTGCAGCTATAATCAACAGCTTTTCCACCCGAAATTATTCTGGCAAGGCGGACGTTTAATCTCATGGCATTTTGGAGACGCAAAAAAGAAGACCACTACATCACGCTCGGCCTCAGCGGGCCGGCCACCGCGCCGGAAGCGAAAGTCGAGCCGGCGGCTGCAAGTCCGCCGCCGGCCGCTGTCACCCTGCCCGCGCTTGAGCCGGCGATCACCGGCGACGCGCCGACGCCGACATCGCGAGTCGAAACGCGGGGCAACCTGCCGACCGTCGCCCGCGATCCTGTGCCGCGGGTTGATGCTCAAACCCCGCCGCCGGCTCCGCCGCCCGCGCCGCGCACCTCTTCCTTCTCGACTTCGGTACTCGGCCTCAACCGCTCCATCGAAGAACTGCAAGCCGAGGAAGCCGCGCTCGAACAGACGTATGCCAAACGCTTCAGCCGCGCTATCGAGGCGACGCGCACATCGCTGTCCGACAAAATCGACACGGTCTTTCAAAATCGCAAACAGATCGACGCCGAGTTGCTCGACGAATTGGAAGAGGCGCTGATCGCAGCCGACATTGGCGTGCCGACCACTTTGCAGATTCTCGACACGGTGCGGCGAGGTATTTCTCGGAAAGAGATCAACGACATCGACGCGCTCAAGGCTTCGATCAAGAATGAGTTGCTCATGATCCTGCGCGCATCGGAGCAGCGCGGCGTCGCGGCGGAGACGAGCGTGCCGGAAGATATTACGCCTTATGTGATGATGATCGTCGGCGTCAACGGCGTCGGCAAGACGACCACCATCGGCAAGCTCGCGCAACGCATCAAGGCTGAAGGCAACGACGTGCTGATCTGCGCCGCCGATACTTTCCGCGCCGCCGCTTCCGATCAATTAGCGATCTGGGCTGAACGGACAGGCGTCCCCTTGATTCAGCAGAAGCAGGGAACCGATCCGGCTGCCGTCCTCTTCGACGCGCTCAAGGCGGCGAAGGCGCGTGAATCGGACGTGCTGATTGTCGATACCGCCGGGCGCTTGCACAACAAATCAAACTTGATGGCCGAACTGGAAAAGATGAAACGCATCGCGGGCCGCGAAGTCGAACGCGCGCCGCACGAAACATTACTTGTCATCGACGCCGTGACCGGGCAGAACGGACTTGAGCAAGCCCGTCAATTTCTGAAAGTCGCGGGCGTGACGGGCATCGTCTTGACCAAACTCGACGGCACGGCTAAAGGCGGTATCGCCGTCGCCATCGCCAAAGAACTCGGCTTACCGATTCGCTACGCCGGCATCGGCGAAAAAGTCGATGACCTTGTCGTCTTCGACGCGGAGCAATATGTCAACAGCCTCTTCTCGTAAGTTCAAAGTTCAAGGTTCAAAGTTTTAATTCAAATTCGACCTTGTGCTTTGAACTTTGAACTTTGAACTTTGAACCTTGAACCCGAAACCTTGAGCCTTGATGTTCGCATGATGCGCCGCGCGCTTGAACTCGCCGCCTGCGGCGTCGGGCAAGTCAGCCCTAGCCCGTTGGTCGGGTGCGTGATTGTTGATCGTGCCGGCGAGATTGTGGGCGAGGGTTGTTACTTGTACGACGGCGTGAAGCACGCCGAGACTTTGGCGTTGGAGCAAGCGGGGGCGCAGGCGCGAGGCGCGACGGCCTATGTTTCTCTGGAGCCGCACGCGCATCAGGGGCGGACGCCGCCGTGTACGAAGGCTTTGATCGAGGCGGGCATTGAGCGCGTCGTCGCGCCGATTGAAGACCCGAATCCGTTGGTGTCCGGGCGCGGCTTCGCGGAGTTGCGGGCGGCGGGTTTGACAGTCGAGACGGGCTTGATGGCGCGCGAGGCCGCGCGGCTCAACGAAAAATATATACACGCGCACCGGCACGCGCGACCGTTCGTTCATTTGAAACTGGCTTGCTCGCTTGATGGACGCATTGCGACGCGCACAGGTGATTCGCGCTGGATCACTGGTGAGGCGGCGCGCGCGCGCGTTCACGAGTTGCGGCGCGAGTATGACGCGATCCTCGTCGGCGCGGGAACAGCCATCGCCGACGATCCGTTGTTGACAGATCGCAGCCGCCTGCCGCGCCATCGCCCGCTCGTCCGCATCGTCTTGGACGAAGACTTGCGGCTCTCGCCCGATTCACAATTGGCCCGCACAGCACAAGAGACACCGTTGCTCGTCTTCACGTCGGAGCGCGCACCAGCCGATGCCGTGAAAGCCCTCGAACATTGCGGCGTCGAGGTCGTGCGGCTGGCATGTGGCGCACGCGATCTGTCTGTGGTTCTCGACAATCTGCACCGGCGCGCGCTCCACAGTGTTCTCATCGAAGGCGGCGCGACAATCGCCGGATTGTTTCTCGACGCGAGCCTGATTGACAAAGCCAGCTTCTTCATCGCACCGCTCATCATTGGCAGCGCGGAGGCCAAGCCCGCCGTCGCCGGCACGGGCGTGCAAACTATCGCCGACGCCCTCCGCCTCCGCGATGTGCAACACACACGGCACGGCGACGATTTGGAGATAACTGGCTATCTTCTTAGCAAAGGAAAAGAGCAGTCAGCAGTTGATAATACTTAACAGAATTTGGAACAAGCGATCCAACATCTTTACGAGATTTTTGCAAAGTACGACAAGCCGCGCGACTTCCCGGCTTGTCAGTGCTGTCTGTCCGAAAATGAGAAAGCGCGGTTGCTGAACGGAAGGCTTAAGGACTTAAGCGCCGATGAGTTGAGTGAATACGCGGCAGATATATTTTTGACCGTTGGTGAAGTTACTGATTTTAAGTATTTCCTGCCGCGCATACTTGAGATAAGTGTGAAGGATGAATTCTTGTGGCCTGATCCTGAAGTTGTTTTAGGTAAACTCTCGAAAGCAGGATGGGAGAACTGGTCAGAGGACGAGCGGTTAGCGGTCATACAGCTATTGCAAGACAAATTCAACGAGTTGCTCAACGACCCGGCAAGCCGGGGTTCAGATATTGATCAATGGGTTTGCGCGCTCGGACATTGCGTCGAAGATTTAACACCGTACCTTGCTCGGATGCTCGAAGCTAGCCATAGGGACAAACTTTTGAGCTACGTCGAAGAGAATTTGTCTGCATATTCTAAGAATAGACTCAGTAACGCTTTTTGGGATTCTGCGCGGGCGAACGAGCAGCATGTCATAGCATGGCTGAATCAGCAGACAATTAAAGATATGCTCTCGGAGAGATACGGGATGAGGTTTTAGGCGTGCTGAAGAATGGACCAACCAGACGCGCGTTTTAATTCTTTTCTCACTGCTTTCCAACCGCCATTTTTCAATGCGCGCCAAGAAAAATCTCGGACAGAATTTTCTCGTAGATGCGAATGTAGCTGCGCGAATCCTGCGGGAGTTTGGGCCGCGCGCGGGCGAGACGGTCGTTGAAATCGGGCCGGGGCGGGGCGCGTTGACGGTGCGGTTGGTCGAGCAAGTCGGGCGTTTGGTGGCGGTCGAGTTGGATCGCGAGTTGATACCGGCGTTGAGTGAGAAATTTGCGACGCGGGAGAATTTTGTGTTGCTCGAAGCCGACGCTTTGCACGTCGATCTCTGCGAGGCGATTGCGCCGGCACGGACGGCGCGCGTCATCGCCAATCTGCCTTATTATATTTCGACCGCGATCCTGCAACGATTGATTGAGCAGCGCAGTTGTTTGACGGAGATGGTGTTGATGCTCCAACGAGAAGTCGTCGAGCGGATCACGGCACGCGCCGGCGAGCGTGAGCGTGGCTATCTGTCCGTGCTGGTCGAAAATTATTGTGAGACCGAGACGCTTTTTGACGTTGCGCCCGGCGCGTTCCGTCCCGCGCCGAAAGTGTGGAGCGCGGTCGTGCGCCTGCGCGTGCGCTCGCGCCCGGCCATCGAGACGGAAGATGAAGCGTTGTTGTGGCGTATCGTCAGCGCGGGCTTCGCGCACCGGCGCAAGACGATCTTCAACAACTTGCGCCACGCACCGGATGAGTTGCGCGAACTGATTGAGTTGGGCGGCGGAGCCGGCGCGCTCCTTGAGCGTGCAGACGTCGAAGCGCAACGCCGTGCCGAAACGCTCACGCTGGCGGACTGGGCCGGCATCACGCGCGCCGCCCGCTTTAATGCTTTCGAGTAAAGTAACTGATGTGACGCGGCGACAGGCGTGAGACCGATTCATCGATCTTCCCCGCAAGGGCAGATAGACCAGCCGTTCGACGGCTGGGTTGCTCACTTCCGATCAAACAATCAAGGGCGTTTCAACGTCCTTCTCGTCGATGGCTTGAGCCTCTGTGTCGCCGCCAGAGCTGGCTCAAGCCGGTCGGAGAAGCCCGTTGAAAACGGGCTGACGAACAAATCATCGCTGCTGAACCAGCCGTCGAACGGCCGGCCTGACTGCCCTTGCGGGGAAGCCGCGTGAGCGCGGCTGGCAGTCTGCAACACGAGTAAAATGATGCTACGATGCGTGAAACCGATGTGGAGTGAAGCCTCGTCCCGACCAACGACGGGAGGGCCGCAGTCGCCTGCGGCGTGAAAGAACATGGCCTCGAAGAAATCCTCGTCAAGCAAATCTACTGCGGCTAAGAGTCAACGCGCGCCGCAGTCAGAGGCGAAAGCAAAAGTTAAAAAAGCCAGCCAACCGGCGACGGTGACGAAGAAGGAAACGGCTCGCCGGCGCAGCGCGCAGCCTGCTGACGCAGAAAAGCGCGCAGGGGACCAGCAGGCCGGGAACGAATCATTTCCGGTGGTCGGGATTGGCGCTTCCGCCGGTGGGCTTGAGGCGTTCAGGCAGTTGCTCGATCATCTGTCCGTCGATACCGGCATGGCCTTCGTGCTGGTGCAGCACCTTGCTCCGACGCACGAGAGCATCCTGACGGAGTTGCTTTCCCGCAGCACACGGATGCCCGTCAGCGAGGTCGCGGACGGCATGAAGGTCGAGCCTGATCACGTCTATGTCATCCCGCCGAATACGAACATGGCGATGGCGGAAGGCGTTTTGCGTCTGTTGCCGCGCGAGGAGGCACGCGGGCAGCATCGTCCGATTGATTATTTCCTCCGCACACTCTCCGAAGATCAGCGTCACCGGGCCATCGGCGTGATTCTGTCGGGGACGGCTTCCGACGGCACGCTCGGCTTGGAAGCGATCAAGGCGGAGGGCGGGATCACTTTCGCGCAGGAAGCGACATCGGCGAAGTACGACAGTATGCCGCGTAGCGCCATCGCCGCCGGCCACGTGGATTTCATTCTCACGCCCGAAGGCATTGCCCAAGAGTTGGCGCGGATCAGCCGTCACCCTTACGTGACTCCCGCCGCCAAATCCGACGAAAAGGAAACTCCAACGGCAGGACGGAACGGCTACGGAAAGATTCTGGCGTTGCTGCGAAAATCAAGCGGCGTTGACTTCACCGACTACAAAGCCAACACGCTGCACCGGCGCATCACGCGGCGGATGGTCTTGAACAAGTTGGAGAGCATGGGGGACTACGCCCAGCACTTGCGCGAGAACGCGGCGGAAGTCAAGGCGCTCTATCAGGACATCCTGATCAACGTGACCAGTTTTTTCCGCGACCGGGAGACGTTCGCGTTCTTGAAAGAGAGAATCTTTCCGCAACTCATCCAGCATCGCGCGCCGGATGAGCCGCTCAGATTCTGGACGCTGGGCTGCTCGACCGGCGAGGAAGCCTATTCCATCGCCATCTCCTTCGCGGAGTTTGCGGGAGAGGAAGCGGAGCACATCCCCGTCCAGATTTTCGCCACCGACCTCAGCGAGAAAGGCATCGAGAAAGCGCGTCCGGGACTTTACCCGAAAGACATCGCGGAGGATGTCTCGCCGGAGCGCCTGCGCCGTTTCTTCACAGAAGCGAACGGCGGCTACCGCGTCAGCAAGCCGATCCGCGACATGGTGGTCTTCGCACGGCAGAACGTCCTCGCCGACCCGCCGTTCTCGCGGCTGGATTTAATCAGTTGCCGCAATCTGCTGATCTATCTTGAGCCGGTGTTGCAGAAGCAGGTGTTGCCGACGCTGCATTACGCCCTCAAGCCGTCGGGCATTCTCTGGCTCGGCTCTTCGGAGACGGTCGGCTCGTCCTCCGAACTGTTTGCGCCGGAGGATAAGAAGCACAAGTTCTACTCCAAAAAACCGGCGTCGTCTCGAATGCACTTTCACTCCGCGCGCGCCACCGGAGCTGCCGCCGCAGGTCACAGCGCCGGCTCCGGCCAGAAGACGAATTACGTCAGCGAGCAGTTGCGGGGCGAACACGACGCGCAGAAAGAGGCCGACCGCATTCTCTTGGCGCGCTACTCTCCGGCGGGCGTTCTCGTCAACGCTGAGATGGAGATTCTGCAATTTCGCGGCTCGACCGGCGCATATCTTGAGCCGCCGGCGGGGAAGGCGACGCTCAATCTATTGAAGATGGCGCGCGAAGGCTTGATGCTGCCGTTGCGCGCGGCGATTCAAAAAGTGAAGAAGGATGATGCGACGGTTAGAAAAGAGGGCGCGCGGGTCGCTGACGACGGCGAAACTCGTCAGATCAATCTGGAAGTGATTCCGGTCAAGGGATTCGCGGCGAACGAGCGGTGCTTTCTGATTCTGTTCGAGCCTGCCGGGGAAGACAGGAGGCAGGAGGCAAGAAGAGGAAGGCGGGAGGAAGGAAGGGGAAGATCATCGGGTGACGAGATTGCAGGAGGAGTTGGCCGCCACGCGCGAATACACGCAGTCGCTCGTCGAGCAGCACGAAGCCGCTAACGAAGAACTGCAATCCGCCAACGAGGAAATCCAGTCGAGCAACGAGGAGTTGCAGAGCGTCAATGAAGAACTGGAAACCGCGAAAGAAGAGCTTGAGTCCAGCAATGAAGAATTGACGACGCTCAGCGATGAGCTGCAAAACCGGAATCAGGAACTGACCATTCTCAACGACGATCAGAGCAATCTGTTCGTCAGCGTGAGCCTCCCCATCGTGATGCTAGGCAACGACCTGCGTATCCGGCACTTCACTCCGCAGGCGGAAAAAGTTTTGAGTCTCATCGCGACTGGCGTGGGACGGCCCGTCGGCGACATCAAGCCCAACATCAACGTCCCCGATTTGGAGGAATTGATCGCCGAGGTGATCCAAACCGTCAGCGTCAAAGAGCGCGAGGTGCAGGACAAACATGGGCGCTGGTATTCGATGCGCGTTCGGCCTTACAAAACGCTGGACAACCGGATTGACGGCGCAGTGGTCGTGCTGATTGACATTGACGCGCTCAAACAAAGCGAGACGGAGATCAGAGAATCACGCGATTACGCCGAAGCCATCATTGAGACAGTGCGCGAGCCGCTGATCGTCCTCGATGAGAACCTGCGCGTGCGGACGGCGAATCGGTGTTTCTATGAGAACTTTCAGGCTACACCCGAAGAGACGGAGAACCGCCTGCTCTTCGAGCTGGGCAATCGCCAGTGGGACATTCCCAAACTGCGGACGCTGCTGGAAGAAATTCTGCCACAGAGCAGCCAGCTTCAGGACTTTGAGGTGGAGCAGGAGTTTGCGCGCATCGGGACGAGGACGATGCTCTTGAACGCCCGCCGTCTCGCACAGGAGAGCCGCCGCGCACCGTTGATCCTCCTCGCCATCGAGGACATCACCGAGCGCAGACAGGCGGGACGCGAATTGACGACTTCTGAAATTCGTTACCGTCGTCTCTTTGAAGCGGCCAACGACGGGATACTGATCCTCGATCCGGCCAGCAGACAAATTATCGACGCCAATCCCTTCATGACCGAGTTGCTGGGCTATCCACGCGAGGAGTTCTTGGGCAAGGAGCTTTGGCAAATCGGCCTGCTCAAGGATGAGGAAGCCAGCCGGGCGGCGTTTCAAGAGTTGAAGGAGAAAGGTGTTATCCGTTACGAAGATTTGCCGCTCGAAACCACAACGGGCGAGCGCCGCGAAGTGGAGTTCGTCAGCAACGTCTATCAGGAAGACGGCCACGAAGTCGTTCAATGCAACATCCGCGACATCACCGAGCGCAAACAGTTGGAAGACGCGCTGCGAGAGAGTGAAGAGCGCTATCGCACGTTGTTCGGTTCGGTGCCCATCGCCGTGTTTGTCTGTGACCGCAATGCAGTGATTCAACATTACAACCGCCGCGCCGTGGAGCTGTGGGGGCGAGAGCCGACGTGCGGGGTCGAAAAGCATTGCGGCTCGGCGAAGCTTTATCTGCCAGATGGCGCGCTGTTGCCCCATGCCGAGAGTCCGATGGTGGGAGTGCTACGCACTGGCATCCCCGCAACCAATGTCGAAGTGTTCATCGAGCGGCCAGACGGCTCGCGCATCGCGGTCATCGTCAACTTTGCCGCGCTGAAGAACGCGCGGGGAGAAATCACCGGCGCTGTTACTTCGTTCATGGACATCACCGAGCGCAAGCGGGCCGAGGAAGAGCGCAACCAACTTCTCATCAGCGAACAATCGGCGAGGGCTGAGGCGGACGAGGCCAACCGCATGAAAGATGAGTTCCTCGCCACCGTCTCGCACGAACTCCGCACGCCGCTGACCGCCATCATGGGCTGGGCAAACATGCTGCAAGGCGGCGCGCTCGATGAACAGACCGCCGCTCGCGCCATTGAGACCATCGCGCGCAATGCGCGGGCGCAAAACCAGATCATCGATGATCTGCTGGATGTCTCGCGCATCATTTCGGGCAAGCTGCGTTTTGAGGCGGGCGCGGTCGAGATGGTCCCGGTCATCGAAGCCGCGTTGGATGTCGTGCGCCCGGCGGCTGAGGCGAAAGGCATTGAGCTTCGCACGACGCTCAATCCGACGGCAGGGTTGGTGTCAGGAGATGCCGGACGCTTGCCGCAGATCGTCTGGAATCTGCTCGCCAATGCCATCAAGTACACGCCCAAAGGCGGGCGCGTCGAAGCGCGGCTGGAACGCGAAGACACGCACGTTGCCATCGTCGTGCATGACACCGGCGAGGGACTCAGCCCGGAAATCCTGCCCTACATCTTCGACCGTTTCCGTCAATCCGACGGCGCGACGACACGCCGGCACGGCGGTCTCGGTCTAGGCTTGGCAATCGTGCGCCATCTCGTTGAAGCGCACGGCGGGACAGTTCGCGCCGCCAGTCACGGCGAAGGTCACGGAGCAACCTTCACCGTCACGCTGCCGCTGCTGCCAGTAAGGGATGAGGGTGGAGGGATGAGGGATGAATCAGAAGGTGTTTTTATTCATCCCTCATCCC
>JALZKK010000034.1 GCA_030859285.1 Acidobacteriota bacterium
ACGTACTTCCACAATTTGCAGTTGGCGCGGGCGGCTATCGAAGCGCAGGTTAATTTTTGCGATCTCGGCGGCAACAATGCGATGGTCGATGCCGAGTTGGCACTGGACGAAGAAGCGCGTGCGGCGGGCAGCAACATCATTCCGGATTGCGGGCTGGCTCCGGGCATGGTGTCGGTGCTGGCGGCGCATGGGGCGGCGCGGTTTGACGAGTTGGAGGAGATTCACATTCGCGTCGGCGGGCTGCCGCAGGAGCCGAAGCCGCCGCTCGATTATCAGATCGTTTTTTCGGTCGAAGGTTTGATCAATGAGTACGTCGAGCGGGCGCGCGTTTTGCGCGGCGGGCGGATTGTCGAAGTGGAGTCGATGACCGAGCTTGAGCGTCTGGAATTTCCCGCGCCGTTTCAAGAGATGGAAGCCTTTCAAACTTCGGGCGGCACTTCGACGCTACCGGACACTTTCTCAGGCCGCTTGCAAGAGTTGGACTATAAAACGATCCGGTATCCCGGCCATTGCGAGAGGTTCAAACTGCTCATCGATCTCGGATTGGCAAGCGGTGATCCGTTGGAGATTGACGGCGTGCGCCTTAGCCCGCGCCGCTTGCTGGGTGAGATGCTGCTACGCCGTCTGCCGGCGGATGAACCGGATGTCGTGCTGATCCGTGTCGAATTTCTCGGCCACCTCGCCGGCGCGCGGAGGCGATTGCGCTATGACATCATCGATCATTTTGATCACTCGACGGGCTTGAGTGCCATGATGAGAACGACGGCCTTCCCCGCCTCGATCATCGCGCAGATGATGGCGTGTAATGAGATCACTGCGAAGGGCGCGCTCCCGCAAGAGCGGTGCATCCCACCTGAAGCATTTGTCAAAGAACTGGCCGCGCGCGGGATCAAGATTGCCGAAACGCTTGCCTCCGCTGATGCTTGAATAAAGTCCATCTCAAATTTCACCACAGAGGACACGGAGGGACACAGAGGGAAGAAATGATGAGTGCGGAATGATGAATGAAATACAGCGTGCAACTCATTCATAGTTCCGCATTTCCTCTGTGTCCTCCGTGTCCTCTGTGGTAAATCTCTTAGCTCGCTGTGAACGTCATCGGCTCATGCTTCTGTGATGCGGCGAGCGGTTCGTCGAAGAGATTGTGAGGACGGCGGCGGATGCGGCTGAAGACGTAGAGGTTGAAGAAGTGCATCCCGCCAAGGACGACCAGCGTTAAGCCCACTTTCCACGACAGCGCTTCGATACTCGCACGCATCGTGGTCACGTCGTAGCCGATCTTTAAGGCGAGGCTCACGTAGCCGAGATTGATCAAGTAGAAGCCGACGACGAGCAGATGATTGACCGAATCGGCCAGCGATTCGTTGCCGCGAAAGACATCGACGAGAAAGACGCGGCCATTCTTGAACAAGGTCTGCGCGACCCAGACGGTCAGCGCGATGCTGATGCACAGGTACATTAAGTAAGTGACGACGATGATACTCATTAGTTTCTCCTCCGGTGATTTGCTTCTTCCGCTGCTGTCGCTTGACGTTCATTAGCGGCAGTCACTTCGCATTATCTACAATCTATGTGCCGCGTGAAGATGTTCTGCATCGTCTCGGATTTTTCCTATCTTTCAATCACCATCGCTCTGGCAAGCTGCGGCGCGGCGCGATGTTTTTTCGCAACTTGCCAAGACCGGCGAGTGTTCGTAGTGTCAAGCGAACGCTTGATCCCTTTTTCCTGTGGAGCAACGTGCGATGTCTCCTGAAACTCTCTTCTCCATTTGCAGCACGCTGGTTTTGCCCGGCTGGTTGTTGCTCATCATCGCGCCGCGTTGGAAGTGGACGGCGCGGTTGGTCTGCGCCTGCGTGTTGCCGCTCACCTTCGCGCTTATTTACCTATTTTTGATCGTCTTGCATTTTAGCGGCGCGGAGGGCGGCTTTGGCTCTCTGGCGGAGGTTGCGCGGCTGTTCCAGAATCCGTGGATGCTGCTAGCCGGTTGGATTCATTATCTCGCGTTCGATCTCTTCGTCGGCAGTTGGGAAGTGCGCGACGCGCAGCGGCTCGGCATTCATCACTTGCTAATCGTGCCGTGCCTGATTCTCACCTTCTTGCTCGGTCCTGTCGGATTGCTGCTTTATTTCGTGTTGCGCTTGATCCTCAAGCGTCAATTTTTCGTGGGAGGGGAAAGGGCATGAACGTGCGGGAAGTATTGGCCGAGATTTACCGGCGCAATCGTGTCTTGGCGTTGGCGGGCTGGTTCAACTTGCTCCTGCTGGTCTTGATGTTTTGTGTCGCGCCGTTTGATGCGCGCACGGTGTTGGGGCTGAACTTGTGGATCAAGCCGATGAAGTTTGCCGTCTCCTTCACGGTGTATCTCTGGACGCTCGCATGGCTGCTGTCTTACCTGCCGCGTTATCCGCGCATGGTGCGTTTGATTAGTTGGGGCAGTGCCATCGTCGCTCTCGGAGAGATGTTCTGCATCCTGTCGCAGGCGGCGCGCGGCGTGAAGTCGCACTTCAACTTTGCGACGCCTTACGACAGCATGATCTTTACGGTGATGGGACTGCTGATCATCTTCAACACGCTGCTCGTCGCGCTCGTCCTGCTGCTGTTTTTCCTCAGAACCGCAGCCCTGCCGCCGGCTTACTTGTGGGGCATTCGTTTCGGGCTGTTGCTGTTTCTGCTGGCGAGCCTCGAAGGTTACGCGATGATCAATCACGGCGCGCACACTATCGGCATGGCAGACGGCGGGCCGGGACTGCCGTTCGTCAATTGGAGTACGCGCGCCGGCGATCTACGGGCCGCGCACTTTCTCGGCTTCCACGCGCTGCAACTTTTGCCGCTCGCCGGCTACGCCGTCAGCCGTCACCAAGGCCACGCGACGCGCGGGCAGCGAGTAGCTCTCGTGTCGGCTCTCGCGGTCGTCTATCTGGCGACGTTCTCGGCGCTGTTCTGGCAAGCCATGAATGGACAGCCACTACTCAACCTCGGCGCAATTTTCTAATTAGCCCCGCACGCCGCCCTCGCTTTATAATCTCGCGCAACTCGGGACGACATTCGCTCTATAAACCTCAAGGAAATTTAGCCACGAATTGGCACGGATAAACACGAAGGAAAATTAGTGGCGACTAGACATCAATTGACCGCGCGCACTCTCTCCGCTCAGCGCCGCCTCATTCGTGTTCATCCGTGTTCATTCGTGGCTTAATCTTTTCTTTGATCGCTATCGCTCATCGTTCCATCGATCCTGCTCGTTCCGCTCGAAGGAGTAAACTGCGTGACTCTCACTTTGTTGGCGCTCGGCTTCATCGTTCTGCTCGCGGCGGCTTATCGTTTATACGGCAATTGGGTGGCGCGACAATTCGCGCTTGATGACGCGCGTGTGACGCCGGCGCAGATCGTCAACGACGGCGTGGATTTTGTTCCGACGCGCCCGTTCTATCTCTTCGGGCAACACTTTTCGGCTATCGCCGCCGCCGGACCGATTGCGGGACCGATCCTCGCGTGCCAAGCCTTCGGTTGGTTGCCGTGCCTGTTGTGGATCGGCTTGGGCGTCGTGCTGATCGGCGCAGTGCATGACTTCACGAGCCTCGCGGCTTCGGTGCGTCACGGCGCGACTTCTATCGCTGAGATCACACGCGAGCATCTCGGCAAGCGCGCCGGGCGCGCGATGATGGCGTTTATCTGGATCGCTCTCGTTTATGTGATCGTGGCGTTTACGGACATCACGGCGGGGACATTCGTCGGCGGTACGGAAGAGTTGCGCGGGGCAGCGGGCTTCAACGCGGGCGGCGCGGTCGCGGCGGCGAGCATGATGTACTTGCTGCTTTCGATCATTCTTGGACTGGTCCAGCGTTATTTGAGTCCGCCGCTCTGGTTAGTGACGATAATTTTCGTACCGGCGACTTTCGCGCTGGCGTGGTTGGGGACCAAAGTCTCGACTGTGCTGCTGCTCGATCATACGACGTGGGGTTTGCTGATCTTGATCTACTGCTGTGCGGCGTCGATGGTTCCGGTGTGGGCGCTCTTGCAGCCGCGCGGCTATCTCGGCGGCTTCGTGTTGTACAGCGCACTCGCGCTCGGCGTCGTCGGCGTGCTGTTCGGCGGCTACGAGATTCAGCAGCCCGCGTTCAAGTCTTGGGATGTCGGGGGCTTGACCGGCACGCTGTTTCCCTTCCTCTTCGTGACTATCGCGTGCGGCGCTTGCTCCGGCTTTCACGGCCTCGTCTGTTCGGGGACGACATCGAAGCAGATCGAGCGCGAATCGCACATTAAGCCGGTCGGCTATGGCGCGATGCTGGCCGAAGGCTTCGTCGCTTTGATCGCGCTCGTGACGATCATGATCGCTGTCCCCGCCGCGACAAAAGGGCGCGCCCCCGGCACGATCTACGGCAACGGGATCGGCGAATTTATGACGCTCGTCATCGGCAGGGAACATCTCTCTTTCGCGATCACTTTCGGCGCGATGGCTTTTTCGACTTTCGTCTTCGATACGCTCGACGTTTGCACGCGGCTGGGCCGTTACATCGTGCAAGAACTCGTCGGCTGGCGCGGGCGTTGGGGCGCGTTGACGGGAACTCTGATCACGATGATCCCGCCGTTTTATTTCATCACCTTTGCGAAGCCGGGCATGTGGACGGAATTCTGGACGCTCTTCGGCGCATCGAATCAACTGCTGGCCGCGCTGACGCTTTTAGCGATCACGGTCTGGCTGTATCAAGCGCGCCAGCGGATCGGGTTCACGCTCTACCCGATGCTCTTCGTCTTGACGATCACGCTCTGGGCCTTAGTCAAACTCGCTGTCGGCAACTTCCGCGCTGCGTCCGGCTTCGACATCAAAATGATCAACGCCGTCTCCGCCGCCGCTCTCGTCATCCTCGCGCTGTATTTGGCCGTCATCGCGCTCGTTAAACTGCGCGGTGAACGCGGTAGGCGCAGCGGCGCGCTCGTCCCGGAAGGCGCTTGAAAATCAGACTCAAAAAAAATTCACGCAAAGATGCAAAGGGCGCAAAGAAGAAGGTCTGCCCTTTGCGTTCTTTGCGTCTTTGCGTGACACTGCTTTCCACCTCGCAAACGTCCACGCTTCAGCAGGAGGCTTTCATGCGACACTGTCTCAAAGGCGCGACACGGATCGCGATGTTTCTGGCTGCCGTGTGCTTCGTTGGCGCAACGACCGCCTGCCAAAAGCTGCTCGATCTGAAAAAGATCGGGCCGGCGGCGGTAGCGAAGAGCGAGAACGAATTACTCGGACAAAAACTTGAACTCTATATCGATTGTCTCAATTCCTTCGACCGCTCGGCGCAGCGCAGCTATGAGGGTTACGCGAAAGCCGTCGGCAAAGCGGGGCCGGGGAAGAACAGTTCTAACCTCCGCTATAGCTTCAGCGCGTCGAATGACTACACTATCGATCAATGTACTGAGAAGCTGAAGAAGGGACTCGAAGTACAGCCTCAAGTTGAAGAATTGGATGGAAGCGCACAAGGCTATCTGTCGTCGATGCAGAAACTCTCGCCCGTTTTGAAAGAGGCCAACGATTATTACAAGCAGGAGGATTACAAGGACGACAACTTCGCCAAGGGGCGCGAGCTGCACGGGCCATTGCTCGCGGCGTTCACAGAGTTTGAGGGGGCTTCGGAGCGGATGCGCGTGGCAGTCGATAAATTTGACACGCAGTACAAAGAACGCTCGCTCGCCGAGATCGAACAGACGGAGGGACGCAAGCTCCGCTACTTGAGCCGCGAGATGATGGTGCGCGCCAAGCAACTGCTCAAGGCGGGCGATGCGCCGGACGTGACCGCCGCCAACCTCCAACCCGCGCTCGATGCTTACAGTCAATCAATCGAGGCAGCGCAAAATTACTTCGCCGACCACAAAGATGAAACGCGCAACGCCGCCTGCTGGACGAGCGTCGAGAGTAGCGCCAAGAATTTTCTCAAAGAGGCCAAAGATAAGCTGCGCTATCTGCGCGAACACAACAAACCACCCCCGCCGCAGCGCAGCATCATCCCCGGCGACCGCTTTATCGACACCTATAACTCGTTGATCATGTCGTCGAACATTTGTCTGAATATGCTCTAAACGTGGAGTGGTGCAAAGCGGAGATGGCAGTATCGCCTGCTTAAGCTGGGCGGGACACAAGATTGGAATGCAGATTGATAAAGCAATAGCTTCCTGTTTTCTAATCAGCATTCCGCATTCCCCAATTGTCTTGCTCGCTACCGCAGGCGGTACTGACCTATTATCTCTCCCGATGAGCTACTACCCAATCTTTTCAGGAAATGCGAAGGGATTGGCACTTTCTAATTTTCGCACGAAAAAAAATCTGAAGCATCTAGTCATCGCTCGATAGGAGTGAGGCCGTTTTGTGACATCCCGGCGATGCTTTCGGGAAAGTTGGGTACGGCGGTGCGGCGCTGACTCGACCTTGAAAAAAATTCACCTCGCATGAGCGAAATTCAGTGGCCGACGACAGACATTTGACCGCCGGTTCAAGCGTTGGCCGCCCGCCGCGATACCAATCGTGGAACGGTGCGATACCGCGAGCGACGCCGCCTGCCCTCTGTCAAGGTCAATCTCAACCGGTTAAGGAGAATTATTCATGAAGAAACAGTTTCTTGCCCTTGCGCTGGCCGCTGTCGGGTTGTTGTTCGGGGCGGCGCAGTCAACGCAAGCAGAACAGTTAATTGCGCTCACCACGACGAACCAACTCGTCACTTTTGACAGCGCGACGCCGGGGACGACCACTACCCTCGTCGTCACCGGAGTTTCTGGGACTCTCGTCGGCATCGACCGCCGCCCGGCCAACGGGTTGCTTTACGGCATCAGCAGCAACGGCGGGATTTACACGATCAACACCACGACCGGGGCCGCCACGTTAGTCTCGACTTCGAGCGCCACGCCGAGCGGCGCGTCCTTCGGCGTTGACTTCAACCCCGTGCCGGATCGGTTGCGCGTGACCAGCAACACCGATCAAAACCTTCGCATCGACGTGACTACGGGCACAGCGATCACGGACGGGATGCTCGCCTTCGCCGGGGCCGACCCGAACACCGGAGTGAATCCGAACATCGTCGGCTCCGCCTATACCAACAACTTCGCTGGCACGACCACGACCACGCTCTACGGCCTCGACTCGAACCTCAACATATTAGTCACGCAGAACCCGCCCAACGACGGCACGCTTAACACGGTCGGCGGATTGGGCGTTAATTTTGGGGACAATGTTGGCTTCGATGTCTCCGGGTCGGGCATTGCCTACGCCGTGCTGCAACCGATGGGCGTGGCCTTTTCCTCGCTCTACACCATCAACCTGACGACGGGCGCGGCCACGCTGATCGGACAAGTTGGGACGGGAGCGGGCTTCGTCCTGAACGGGCTGGCGGCTCCCGTCGGCGCTCCCATTCCTGAACCGACCACGATGCTGCTCTTAGGCACAGGTCTGGCCGGCGTTGCGGCGCGGGTGCGCCGGCGGCGTAAAGCTAACTCATAAAGCGAGTGCGAGGGGACAACGCACACCGTCTCAGCACATCGTCACCAAAGCGCAAGGCCCGTGAAGCATAATCGCTCACGGGCCTTGCGCTTTTGCGATAACGGCGGCCAAGAGTACGCCGGCATCCGTGCGTCTGGAGTTCAAAGTCTAAAGTCGGATGTCTGGTGTCATCGAGACGGCTCTGACTTTGGACTTTGGACATTCGACTTTAGACTCGTTTTCGGCAATAATGGCGGCTTTCTAGCGCGACTCACTGACAAGCTGTATGGATTAAAAGGACGCGCCCTTGTGCGTTGTCGTTCGTCCGGGACTGTCTGTCGTTCGCGCTCGCTCGGTGATTCCCGCAATCGCTATTCAAAGAAACCAGAAAGGACTTGCTCACACGTGGAACTACCACTGCTGTTTATCAGTCTGTTATCGTCCGGCTTCGCCGCGCTGAAATGCTTCGCCGGCCTGTCGGAACCACATCGACTCACTAAAATTTTAGGCCGCGCTGCGTCCGTCTTGAACAAGCAAACAGCGTTCGGTATTGCAGCCAGCCTCGCCGCCGCCATTTGCGGCGCACCGTCGGTCTTGGCTCAGACGGAGCGCGCGGGAGCACCGGCGCACGGGCCGGGCGGCGAAGCTAACCTCGTGCTGCCTGATCTCGCGCGCGTCACGTTTCTCGACGGCGCGGTTGACGGCCATACGCTCTTGCTGATCGGGTTGGTGGTCTGCGCTCTCGGCCTGCTCTTCGGGTTGCTGATCTACATGAACTTGAAGAAGCTGCCCGTCCACAGTTCGATGAGGGAAATTTCGGAGTTGATCTACGAAACGTGCAAGACCTACCTCATCACGCAGGGCAAGTTCATTCTGATCCTCGAAGCGTTTATCGCCGTCGTTATCACCCTCTACTTCGGTTTCCTGCTGGGGTTCGAGCCATTGCGCGTCGTGATCATTCTGCTCTTCAGCCTCGTCGGCATCGCGGGCAGTTACGGCGTCGCTTGGTTCGGCATTCGCGTCAACACCTTTGCCAACTCGCGCACCGCGTTCGCCTCGCTCGGAGGCCGGCCTTATCCGATTTATGCGATCCCGCTCCGCGCCGGCATGAGCATCGGGATGCTGCTGATCTCAGTCGAACTGCTGATCATGCTGTGCATTCTGTTGTTCATTCCGGGCGACTACGCCGGCCCGTGCTTCATCGGCTTCGCCATCGGCGAATCGCTCGGCGCGGCGGCGCTTCGTATCGCCGGCGGCATTTTTACCAAGATCGCCGACATCGGTTCTGACCTGATGAAGATCGTCTTCAAGATCAAAGAAGACGACGCACGCAATCCCGGCGTGATCGCCGACTGCACAGGCGACAACGCGGGCGACTCGGTCGGCCCTTCCGCCGACGGCTTCGAGACTTACGGCGTGACGGGCGTCGCGCTGATCACGTTCATCCTGTTGGGCGTCGCCGATGCGACGGTGCAAGTCCAACTGCTCGTCTGGATTTTCGTGATGCGTATCATGATGGTGGTGGCAAGCGCGCTTTCCTACTTCATCAACGAGGCCATCGCGAAAGGCCGCTACGCCAATGCGTCTTCAATGAATTTTGAAGCGCCGCTCACTTCGCTCGTCTGGATCACTTCGATCATCTCGGTCGTGCTGACCTACATCGTCTCGTACCTGATCATCCCAACTCTTGGCCCGGCGGGGGACACGTCGCAGTGGTGGAAACTGGCGACGATCATCTCGTGCGGTACATTGGCCGGCGCGATCATTCCTGAGTTGGTCAAGGTCTTCACCTCGACTGAATCCAGACACGTCAAGGAAGTGGTTACGTCTTCGCAGGAAGGCGGCCCTTCGCTCAACATTCTGTCGGGCTTGATCGCGGGCAACTTCTCCGCTTACTGGATCGGCCTCAGCATCGTCGCCCTCATGGGCATCGCGTACTTCTTCAGCCTGATGGGACTCGGCACGTTGATGCTTGCGCCGGCGGTCTTCGCCTTCGGTCTCGTCGCGTTCGGCTTCCTCGGCATGGGACCAGTGACCATCGCGGTTGACTCCTACGGCCCCGTCACGGACAACGCGCAGTCGGTTTATGAATTGTCATTGATTGAACAAATCCCGAACGTCGAAGCGGAGATCAAGCGGGATTACAACGTCAACGTGAATTTTGATCGCGCCAAGCACCTCTTGGAAGAAAACGACGGCGCGGGCAACACTTTCAAAGCGACAGCGAAACCCGTCTTGATCGGCACGGCGGTCGTCGGCGCGACGACGCTCATCTTCTCGACCATCATGCTGCTCACCGCCGGCCTGACGACAGACTTGGAGCGGCTCTCGCTCTTGCACGCTCCGTTCGTGTTGGGCTTAATCACCGGCGGCGCGGTCATCTACTGGTTCACCGGCGCTTCGATGCAGGCCGTCACTACCGGCGCATATCGCGCGGTCGAGTTCATCAAGGCCAACATTCAACTCGAAGGCGTCGAGAAGGCTTCGGTCGCGGACAGCAAAAAGGTCGTCGAAATCTGCACGAAGTACGCGCAGAAGGGGATGTTCAATATCTTCTTGACGATCTTCTTCTCCACGCTTGCTTTCGCTTTCGTCGAGCCGTTCTTCTTCATCGGCTATCTGATCTCCATCGCCATCTTCGGCTTGTATCAAGCCATCTTCATGGCGAATGCTGGCGGCGCGTGGGACAACGCGAAGAAGATCGTCGAGGTCGAACTGAAAGCCAAGGGAACGCCCCTGCATGATGCGACCGTCGTCGGCGACACGGTGGGCGATCCGTTCAAGGACACTTCTTCAGTGGCGCTGAACCCGGTCATTAAATTCACCACGCTCTTCGGCCTCCTCGCCGTCGAACTCGCGGTGCAGTTGACGAACGACGCCGGCCCGACAGTCAGCCACATTTTGGCCGCCGTCTTCTTCATCATCTCGGCCTTCTTCGTCTGGCGTTCCTTTTATGGGATGCGGATCGGGACGGAGGTCGGCGCGATGGAATTGCCCGACGCCATGGGGACCATGGGGACGGATCGAGAGGGTCTGGCTCAAGGGAAGAGTTCGGCTCAAGTTTCAGGCGGCGATTTCAGCAGTCAGACTCGTGAGGAGCGTTCCGCTGAAAGCCTGAGGAGGAAATCGTGAACACTGCTGCCAAAGCTGAAACTTTAACGGGCGCGCTGCTTGCGCCGTTAAGCACGATGAAAGCAACCGCACTCGTCGTTGCCTTCAGTTTGCTGACCGCGCTGGCGGCGCAGGTGGTGATCCCGCTCTATCCTGTGCCAATCACGGGGCAGACTTTCATGGTGTTGCTGACCGGCGCGCTGTTGGGATCACGACTCGGCGCGCTGGCGATGGTAGCCTACGTCATCGAGGGCGCGCTGGGGCTGCCGTTCTTTCGCGGCGGCGCGGGCGGCTTCGCACACTTGATGGGACCAACGGGCGGTTATCTGTTTTCTTATCCGCTCGCCGCTTTCGCCGTCGGCTTGCTCGCGGAGCGCGGTTGGGATCGCCGCTATCTGACCTCCGCGGCGGCGATGGCGCTCGGCTCCGTCGTCACCCTCTTCTGCGGCTGGCTGTGGCTGACGCGCTTCGTCGGCTCGCCCGTCGAAGCCTTTCAACTCGGCGTCGCCCGCTTCATCATCGGCGACGTGATTAAGATCGCGCTCGCCGCCGCCGTGCTGCCGACCGGCTGGGCACTCATCGGTCGGCGCAGCGGCTTGCGCTAACATTCGGCGCAGTCTGGTGAAAACTGAAAAGCCCCTGAGTCGCCCGGCCCAGGGGCTTTTTACATCCACGTCAACAACCCGCCCAAGACAATCTTTTTGACACCGCCGGCAGTCTATATTATTTTTCCTTCGGACAATTCAGCGCGCCCTCAAGCGACGGTCTGCGCGCCCACGTACCCTCGTCGCACATTCTCCTCTGCGAGCAGGGTATTTCATCAACCTCAACCCGGAGACATCGCCAATGAAACGCCCGGCTTCAATCTTGATTTTGACACTCTGCTTGCTGTTCGCCGTTCACCCGGCGGCGGCCAAAGATACTTGGACGAGCGTGCGCTCGCAAAATTTCTTTCTCATCGGCAACACGAGCGAGAAAGAAATTCGGCAGGTAGCGACGCGGCTCGAACAATTCCGCGACGCCTTCGGGCGTCTCTTCAAGCGAGCGCGATTGAGTGACAGCGTTCCGACTACGGTCGTCGTGTTCAAAAACATGAGCGCTTACAAGCCTTTCAATCCACGCGGCAGCGCCGGGTATTTTCAGTCAGGCGAGGATGTCAATTACATCACGCTTACCGCCGAGCGCCACGCCGGCGAGGAGAACCCCTTCGGCATCATCTTCCATGAATACATGCACCTGCTCGTCAAGAACAATGTTTCGCCGAACGCCCCCCCGTGGCTTAACGAAGGGCTGGCCGAGTTTTACAGCACGCTGGAGGTGAAGGGCGGCGACAAGAGCGGGGCCGACATCGGGAAGCCGATCAGCCATCACGTCTATTACCTGCGCGAGCAGAAACAGCTTCCGCTGCGGACGCTCCTCGCCGTCGATCATTCGTCGCCGCACTACAACGAGAAAAGCAAGCGCGGCGTCTTCTACGCGCAGTCGTGGGCGCTGGTCCACTACCTCATGCTGGGGAAAGAACGCCAACGGGCCCCACAGCTTTCCCGCTATCTCAATCTGATCGCCAACGGCACGAGTCCGGCGGAGGGCTTTAAGCAGGTCTTCGAGGCCGACACCGACGCCATCGAAAAAGAGTTGCGCGGCTACATCCGCCGCGATTCGTATCCATACGTGTCGTTCCCGTTCGAGGGGCGCGTCGAGTCCACCGCCGAAATGCAGAGCGCGGCCATCACTGAGGCTGCGGCGCTCGGCTACCTCGGTGATCTGGCGTTGCATACGCGACTGCTCGATCAGGCTGAGGCACACCTGCAAAAGGCCGTCGCGTTCGACCCGCAGTCCGCGACCGTACAAGCCTCGCTCGGCATGTTGCGGATGAGACAGCAACGCTTCGCGGAAGCGAAGGAACACCTGCGCCAAGCTGTCGCCGCCGACGCGCGCAACCATCTTGCCCTTTACTACTATGCCTTCACGCTCTCGCGCGAAGCGATGACTGAGTTGGGCTTCGTCTCAAGCTACACGGCGGAGGCGGCAGCGGCGATGCGCTCCGCGCTGCGGAAGGCCATCGAGTTGAAGCCCGACTTCCCGGAGTCCTATCGCTTGCTGGCGTTCGTTAGCTTGGTGACGGGCGAACAACTCGACGACGCGGCCATGCTGATCAAGCGAGCGCTCACGCTCGCCCCCGGCAATCAGGAATACGCGCTCGTACTGGCGCAAATCCACCTGCGCCAAGAAAAGTTCGACGACGCCCGCCGGCTGGTCGAGCCGCTCGCCCGCAACGCCGATGATCCGCAGACGCGCGCCGGCGCGCAATCACTCCTCAACGCCGTCTCGAACATTCAAGAACAGGCGGCGCGCTTCAAAGCCATGCGCGACGCGGCGGCAACCGCCGAAAGCGTTGACGGCGGCCAGTCCTCCAATGGCAGTGATCGCCAAGCGCCGCGTCTCAGAAGGCTCGACGAGGGGGGCGTCCCCACGAACATCGGCAAGACCGAAGAAGAGTTGGTGGCTGAGGCTTTGTCGCAAGCGATTCAAGAAGCCCTGCGGAAACCGGAGATGGGCGAAACGCGCGTGCGCGGACTGTTGACGCGGATCGAGTGCGGCCCGAAGGGAATCACCTTCCACGTCAAGACCGGCGACCGGCTGTTGAAACTCAACAGCCCCGACTTTAACAGTCTGCACCTGATGGCTTACACCCAAGAGGCCGGCGGCGAGCTAACCTGCGGCCCGCGCAAAACCGAGAGCGCCGCAGTGTTCACCTACCGCCCGTCGAAGGACGCGCGCGCGAAGGCCGACGGCGAGATGGTGGCGTTGGAATTCGTACCCGCCAGTTTCGTGTTGAAGCAATAGCGACTGGGACGGAGAACACACCGCCGCGCCGAGTAGCCAGCCCGATACCGGACGAGTAGATCGCATGGCGACAACCAAGCCATACATTTCTTTTTCCGCGAGGACTGATCATGTACCGCATTACCGTGCGCTCGCGCGAGCGCGAAGAGTTGGTGGAAATCACTGACGAGGTGCGAAGCAAGCTGAAGGAATCAGGCGTGCGTGAGGGCGTCTGTGTTCTTTTTGTGCAGCACACGACCGCCGGACTGACCGTCAATGAGAATGCCGACCCGGACGTGCCACGCGACATGCTCCACGCCTTGCGGACATTGATTCCACAACACGACATGAACTTTCGTCATGGCGAACAAAACTCTGACGCGCACATCAAAACCACGCTCGTCGGCACGAGTGTCACCGTTCCCTTCCACGACGGCCAGTTACTGCTAGGCCGCTGGCAAGGAATCTTCCTGTGCGAGTTCGACGGCGGGCGCGAACGACAGGTCGTCATGACGCTACGCTAAGTTTCGAGTTTCGAGTTCCGAGTCGAAAAACAAGCTGTTCTTAAACTCGGAACTCGAAACCCGAAACTCGAAACTGTGCCTTACCAAGCCCGCGACCAGCGCGGCCCTTCGTGTTGATTGTCGCGGAGGCGCGCATCGATGCCGGCGCGGAGTTCGAGGAGGCGGCCCAGCAGCCAGAGCAGATCTGAGAGGCGATTGAGGTAAGTGACAACGAGCGGCGGGACTTCCTCGCCCGATTCCGCGAGGCGCACGACGGCGCGCTCGGCGCGGCGACAGACGGTGCGCGCCACGTCGTAAGCGGCAGCCGCTGCATGTTCGCCCGGTAGGGACCAATCGGATAAGAGTCCCTCCGTCTGCTCGATACGATTGACGTGGCCTGACAGCGCGTCCACCATCTCCGGCATGACGTAGGCCGGCTCTTTCGCCGCCGCTTGCGGGTTCGCCACCGCGCCGCTCACCGCGAATAACTCTCGCTGGATTGCCTTCGTCAACTCGCGTACATCCGCATCCCCACAAATCGAGCGCGCGAAGCCCATCGTCGCGCCCAACTCGTCAATCGTCCCGTAAGCCTCCACCCGCAGATCAGCCTTCGACACGCGCTCACCGCCGATCAAAGCCGTCTGCCCACGATCTCCGCCTTTGGTTGCTATGCTCATATCCACTCTCCGATTATTAATATTGATGGATAGGAATTAGAAGTTACGCAGTTGGGATGAGCGAATAGAGCGGATTGACTGTGTAATCGCGCACCGCTTGTCTGATGATCGAAGTCTTCGCCTCATACCAACTGATGCCTCTGTGATAGCAATGACTCTCC
>JALZKK010000035.1 GCA_030859285.1 Acidobacteriota bacterium
CGCAAACCCTGCGCCGTTAATTCGTTGGCTAAGGCTTGCGCGTTAATTAAAATTTGCTGTTGATACGATTTGAAATCTGTCCGCAACGCTTCGCCGAACGCGACGGCTTTTGCCGCGATAATGTGAATGAGCGGTCCGCCTTGCACGCCCGGAAATACGGCTTTGTTGACATCCTTCGCAAACTCCTCGCGGCATAAAATTAAACCACCGCGCGGACCGCGCAGAGTTTTGTGTGTCGTCGTCGTCACAAATTCGCAATGCGGAACGGGCGACGGATGAAGCCCGGTCGCTACAAGTCCGGCGATGTGCGCGATGTCCGCCATCACGATTGCGCCAACGCTTTTTGCAATCTCGCTGATTTTCTGAAAATCAATCGTGCGCGAATAAGCCGACGCGCCGCAGACAATCATTTTTGGTTTCGATTCTTCTGATTTTTTTTGCAGTTCGTCGTAATCAATCTGCTCTGTATCTTTCGACACTCCGTAATCGGAAACCGCGTAATTGATGCCCGAAAAATTCATCGGATGCCCGTGCGTCAAATGCCCGCCATGCGACAGATTCATTCCCAAGATTTTAGAGCCGTGTTGCAAAGATGCGAGAAAAACCGACATATTCGCCTGCGCTCCCGAATGCGGCTGAACATTCGCGTGTTCAGCCCCGAAAATTTCCTTCGCGCGGTCAATCGCCAACTGTTCGACGACATCGGCAAACTCGCAGCCGCCGTAATATCTTTTCTTCGAATAACCTTCGGCGTATTTGTTCGTAAAAACCGAACCCATCGCTTGCAGCACGGCTTCCGATACGAAATTTTCCGATGCGATAAGTTCTAGTCCGTTCGATTGTCTTCTGACCTCATTGTCAATCGCTTCGGAAATTATCGGGTCAACTTCCGCTAAATTTGCATTAAAAAGATTTTTCATAATTGTGTTTTTTCGATATTTTCCCGTCCGAATAGAAAATACTTTTCAGGTTTTGTTAGATAGTTTTCAAAAAATTCATCGAACGAATTGGCGACTTTTTCATATCATTTGCGCCGTGATAAATATGAATTGATGATATGTCTTCATTTTCAAACTTGAAGCCATACAAATGTGAATTTATTAGAAAGTCAGCGAAAAATGTTAAGTCTAAATTTAGTCCATTTTCTTCTACAATTTTTTCTACTGTCCAAAGTGAAAAACATATTGAATCTGTTCCCCAATCAATCATTCCGCCAAGATTTGAATAAACATCAATAACTTCTTTAGAAATCGGAATTCTGAGATTAGCGAAGGTATCAATTATCTCGCTCTCCAGAAGCGGTTTTGCGAGTTTCAGTTCTTCCCGTTTCCAAAGTTCGGTAATTTTCTTTAGATTTTCTTGTAGCACTACAAATTCTTTACACACTCGCGCAACCAATTTTTAATCTCATCAACTTTTCAAGCGTCAGATTAAATATTTATACAAGGCTCAGCCGCTTCATTGTCAGAGCAATAATTTTACAACAGAATTAAATTATTTACGATTTTTATTATTTAGCATCAGAATAGATTCGTTCGATAATCGCGCGATATTTTTCGTCAACGACGCGCCGTTTAACTTTCAGCGTCGGCGTCAACTCTCCGCCGTCGATGGTTAATTCTTCGGGCAAGAGGATGACGCGCCGGACGCGCTCGTAGTCATGCAGTTGGGCCGTCAGTTTCGCGACCTCGCGCCCGACGAGGCGCACGGCGGCGGGGTGACGACTGAGCGCATCATGATCACTTTCTGCGGGCGGCTCGTTGGACGCACCGTCCGTGCTATCAACCAACGCGCTCTGTAAGGCTTCCCAATCTGGCACGATCAAAGCGGCAGGTTGCTTGCGCCCGGCCCCGACGACGACGACTTGGTTGACCAACTCGCTCTGCTTGATGAAGCTCTCGACGAGCTGCGGCGCGATATATTTGCCGTTTGAGAGTTTGAACAATTCCTTCTTGCGATCCGTGATGAAGAAATGCCCGTGCTGATCGACGTAACCGACATCGCCGGTCTTGAACCAACCGTCGGGGGTGAATGCGGCGGCGGTCTCTTCCGGGCGATTATAGTAGCCGCGCATCACGTTCGGGCCGCGCACCAGAATCTCGCCCTCGGCGTCGATCTTCATTTCAATGCCGGGGAACGGCAGCCCGACCGATCCGACGTGATTGTTGTCGGGACGGTTCGCCGCTGTGATGCAGGTCTCGGTCATGCCGTAGCCTTGCAGGATGTGGACTCCGGCGGCGTTGAAGGCATACGAGAGCACAGGCGAGAGCGGCGCGCCGCCAGAGACGAAGAAACGCAAGCGACCGCCGACGCCCGCGCGCCACTTCGAGAAGACTAAACGGCTGGCGAAGTCTTGTTGAATTTCCAAGAGCGGCGGCGCTGGCTCGCGCCGGTCGCGTATTTCCGCATAACGCTTGCCCGTTTCTAAAGCCCATTCAAATAATTTCCGCTTCCACCCGCCCGCCGACATACCTTTTTTGAGGATGCGGTGATAGACCTTCTCGAACAAGCGCGGCACTGCCGTCATAATCGTCGGGCGGACTTCGTTGAGAAACTCGCCTAACTGATCGACTGACGCCGCGTAATAGACCGACACGCCGTTCCAGCAAAAGACGTAGTAAACCGTCCGCTCGAAAATATGCGAGAGCGGCAGCACCGAGAGCGCGACATCGGTAGCCTTGATCGGCAGCGCGCTCGTGATGGCATAGACATTCGAGACGAAGTTCGCGTGTGTCAGCATCACGCCCTTCGGCTCGCCGGTGGTCCCCGACGTGTAGATGATCGTTGCCAGATCGTCGGCGCGCACTTGATTCACACAACGCGCGAAAGCATCCGGCTCTTGCCGGTTGATGTCGGTCCCAGCCTGCTCCAGAGTCTCCAACGTCATCGCGCGCGGATGCTCTGCCGCCGCACCATCGAAGAAGATGAGATATTCGAGCTGCTCGATTGGCTCAATGCCGGCGCGGGCGTGCCGGTAAACTTTCTTGTTGGAGACGAACAGCACGCGCGCGCTCGAATCTTCGAGAATGTAGCGCACTTGATCGACGGCCTGCGTTGTGTAGATGGGAACATTGACTGCGCCGAGACTCAAAATCGCGAGATCGACCATCGTCCATTCCGGGCGATTCTCTGACAGCAGCGCCACCCGGTCGCCTTTGCGAACGCCCAACGCCGAGAGACCCAACGTGATCGCACGCACACGCTTGATCACGGTCTCTGCCGGAATGTGCTGCCACACGCCGCCGTTCTTGTCATTGACGGCGTCTGGTTTAGCGTGCGTGCGATAAGCCGTCAGGCACATCTCCGGCAGCGTTGCCGGCAGAGCCGCGTGGGTCGTGTCGATATGATTCATAGCGCTGAGTCCTGCACGCTAAGTCGTGGCTCAATCTTTTTCTTGCCGGCTATAGAAGGCCGTTGCACATAGCTTTGCGGCCCTAGTTTCTACACGCCCGCGCCATCCTCGAACGTTGTCTTCATTGATGGTGCGGCGCTCTGTCGTGGTGTGTGTTGGCCGTGACGACGATGGCGACGACGCCTGCCGCGCCGCACGACGCTCTCATCTTCGACGCGCCCGTTGAGAGTCGCCAGCGCGGCCAACGTGAGAAACAAGAGCGCGTTGGAAGTCACGTGCAAAGGAAAATCGAAGAAGCTGTGCACCAGCACGGCGAAGCACCCAGCGAGCGCGCCCATCACTACGCCGCGCCGGAATTTATCAGCCAATTGCGTCGTGCGCGCGAGTCCCATCCGAAACAGCGCGACGATGAAGAACAGTCCGAGCGCGCCACCGACGATCCCGGCGTCGGCTAAGATTTGTAGGTAATCGTTGTGCGCTTGCTCCAACCGGAGCAGGCCGGCCAACGGATCGTGACGAGTGTAGGCGACGTGAAACGCGCCGAGTCCCGCGCCCAAGAAAGGATACTCCTCGATCACTCCCAACGTGCCGCGCCAGAACTGCGCGCGGCCCGAAGTCGGATCATCAGAGTTGACCGTCCCGACGAGACGGCTGAGAGATTCTTCGCCGCCGAAGAACAGCGCGCTGCCAAGCAATCCGAATATCAACGCCAAGCCCAACGCCGCACGCAGCAACGCCGCGCGCACTCTGGTCCCGCCCGTCTCAGTCGCTTCGGCCTCGCGTTCGCGCTTCTTGCGTCCTGTGATTCCCGCCAACGAGACGATGAACAAGATTTCGACGGCCAAACTCAAAATGCCGCCGCGCGAGCCGGTCATCACCAATGCGATGCTCATCAGCGCGACGCTGAAGAGGTATAGCAGACGCCGATCACTTTCAATCGCGCCGGCGAAGAGCAGTCCGAGCGGCACGGCCAAGAGCATCTCCATGCAGGCGGCAAAGTGATGGCGATTGACGAAGGGACCAAACGGAACAGCCTGCGACGGTTGACGCAACCAGTAAATCTGCTGCGGGTTGACGAAGTATTGCAGCAGGCCGTAGAGCGCGAGCAGAAAACCGAAGATGAGCAGGACGCGCACGAGCAGGCGCAGACGCCGCGGGCTATTGATGAAGACGAGCGTCGCCGCGAAATAAATGAAGAGCGCGGCTAACTGAATCAGCACAAAACGTGTCGCATAGGGATCGAGCGATAAAGCGCGCACCGGCTCGACGGGTAAGCCTTCACCGCCCGGCCTGCCGCTCCACAACGGCAGCAATTGAATTAGTCCGACGACGAACAGCCCGACCAGCGGCCACTGCAACACGTTGCGGCTCAAACGCAGCGCGCGTGTGCGCCAAGCGTCCGCCGCCCACAAGACGACGACGAGCGCTGCGCCCAGTTGGAACAAGGCGAGGGTCCAGCTATGCACTGTGCCGAAGGCAAGCGTCGAAAGCGTGAGCGCGAGGCAGAGCGTGAGGATGATGAAGCGGCTCGCAGTCGTGCCGCCGGCCTCAGCGGACTCCGGCGGCGCGGTTGCGGCTGTTGCTGTCGGAGTCGTTGCCGGCTCGCGTTCTTGTAATCCTGCTGCCGTCGATGCGTTGGAGAGTGAAGTCGTCATACCAAACTTTTCCGAAGAGCGGGCAGACCGGCTCGTAACACGGCGCGCGGTTGAGCCGGACGGTGACGCCCTCCGTCTGCGGGCCGGTACTGAAATCGAGCGTCACGGATTGCCAGTCTCGCGTGCCTTGTGCAAGCGGCGCGGAAGCGGCCAAAACATTTGACGGATTGCCGGCGTCCACCACCTCCGCGAGCGGCGTGCTGATGCTCTTCAAATCTTCCGTGCGGACGTAGAATTCGAGACGGTAGCGCGCCGACGGCTCAACCACGACCGCTTGCGAGACGTTGCGAAATACAAGCGACGAGTCGGCATTGAAGACGACGCGGAGACTGCGCGCGCCGCCGTGCCGCTGACGTTCGTCGAGATTGATCTGCGCCTGCGCGACGGGGACCACTTGCCAATCGAAGAAGCTCTTGCCCGGCGGCCCCACTGGTCCCTCAAATCCGCCGTTCATTAAATTGCCGAGCGTCGGCAGTTCTGCGCCGGCCGCCCCGCCCGACTCTCTCTGCACTTGCAGCGCCGCCTGAAATCTTTTCGCTTCGAGCAGCGTCCGCAGTAAACGCTCGCGCAACACTCCCGGCTCTTGCCGCTGTGCCGCGTCGAGACTCCCCCACAAGCGCACTGCATCGTCAAGTTGCCGTCGATCCAACATGAATTCGACGAGCGCGGCGCGCATCGACGGCGAATTGCCCATCGCCCGCAACACCGCTGCGAGATCGCCGTCGTAGAGCCGCCACGCCACACTGATCACCTGCGCTCGGTACAGAGTTGGGTTCGCCGCCGCCGCTTTCTGCAACTCGGCGAAGGCTTCCTCGTCGCGCCCCTCGCGCAACAAGTGATTGCCAAGGAACCAACGCGGATCGCCATAGCCCGGGGCCAACTCGACCGCCCGCTGGAACGCACTTTCAGCCCCCGCCGGATGCCCCGCCAGCCCACGCGCACGACCCAACTTCAACCACAGGCGATAATCGCTCGGCGACAAACTTGCAGCCAATTCATACTGCCGGATCGCTTCCGGCAACTGCTCCGGCAGCAAACTGCGCGCTCCCAATTCGGCCAACGTGTAATGCACCTGCGGATCATCCGGCGCGAGCCGCGCCGCCGCCTGCGCCGCCGCTACATCCGGTGCCCACTGCGCCACCGTATTCGCCAACCCCCACCGCGCCGCATACCACGCGCCCACTAACACCACCGCCACCGGCAGCAACAACACGACCCGCCGCCATGTCGCATTCAAGCTAATTGCGATGAGTTGATCTTTCATAAAACAGTTTTCAGTTTTCAGTTTTCAGTTCGGCAAATTTTGTATTCATGGCGGCGGTTGTGTACTCGACATTCGCCTGAGAATTACGATTTGCTGAAAACTGAAAACTGTTTACAGGCTACTGACTACTTCGATCTGAATCCTCATCCGCTTCAAAATCACTTGCGCGTCCTCACAATCGCGCGTGATCTCTTGGAGGCGTTCGTCGGTGATCTTCAAACTTGAGATTAAGACTTCGGCGATCTGTTGTTCTTCGCAGATGCGGCGGAGATGTCCGTTGCCGCCGAAGACGGGCAGGCCGTGAATCACTTTGCCTTTCTTCAACGGATCGTCATCGACGAACCCGACCGGCAGTAATTGTAGCCCGCGATTGTTCAAGACCTCGCGCAGCAGCAACTCTCCCGCGTCGCCCGCGCCGTAGATCAGGATGCGTCGCCCGTCACGCTTCGCGTGCAGCGGCAACATTTGCCGGAACAAACGAAAAGCGAGGCGACTGCCCGTCAGCAGCATGAAGAGCAGGATCGCGTCGAGGACGAAGACGGCGCGCGACAGTCCCGCGAAGCGAAACGCCAGCACCAATGCGACGACGCTGGCAATCGATCCGAGGATCACGCCTTTGGCGAAGACGATCAAGTTGTCGATGCTGATGTAACGCCACAATCCCCGATAGACGCCCGCCGCCAGCAACGCAAACAACTTCACACACACCAGCACCGGAATCGTCCGCAACATCAACGCCCACGCGTTATTGTCCGACACCGAGCCGTAGAGCAGCGTGTACGCGGCGTAATACGACAGCGCGATCAGCGCCACGTCGAGCAGCACCTCAAAGATGCGCCGCTTGTACGAGAGATCGACGAAGAAAGAGACCAACGGCTTTTCCCTCGCCAGCCGCACTTCCTCTTCATCATAAACTTTCACGTCCGCCAAATAGACGCCGATGAGCGTCAGCAGAATCGTGAAGCCCGCAATGGCCGCGAGGCTGAGATCGAATTGCAGACGGCTGACCGCCAACGCCAGCAAGCCCGACAACCCCGCGAAGCCGTAAAGCATCCACACCGCGCGCCGCTCCGACAGCCCCAACGCGACCAAACGATGCGACGTGTGATCGCGCCCGCCCTGCGATGCCGACCGCCCCGACAACTTCCGCAAAATCGTCACGAACGTCGTATCAAAGATCGGGATCAGCAGAATCAAAACCGGCACGACGATCACGATCATGAAACTACGCGAACGCGCGCCCGCCGCGCTTAACAGCGCCGTCGAAGCGAGGAAGAACCCGACGAACATCGACCCACAGTCGCCCATGAAGATCGACGCCGGGTTCGAGTTATAGACGAGAAAGCCGACGAGCGCCGCCGCAAAAATCCCGAGCAGCAACGCCTCCACGGGGCGGCCATTGACAAGGAAACTAACGGCCAGAAATCCGGCGGCGATAGCCGCGATCCCGGCGGCCAACCCGTCCATATTGTCGAGCAAGTTGATCGCGTTCGTGATCCCGATCAACCAAAACACCGTGATCGCCATGTTGACCGACGGATAATACGTCCACGGCAAACTCAACCCGTAATAAACGACGAGCGACGCACCCATCACCTGCCCGATCAATTTCTGATACGGTTTTATATGCAACCAATCATCGAGCAACCCCACCAGAAACAAGAACGAACCCGATAGCATCACCACCCACCCGTAAGGTTCATGTGGCATCCGCGAAACGAAGAGCAGGTAAGTGCAAGCGACCGTCAAAAAGATCGCCACGCCGCCAAACATCGCTGTCGACTGCCTGTGCCAACGATCCGCCTTCGGCTGCGCCACCAAGCCGTACCGCCGCGCGCCATAACGCACCAACGGCGTCAACACGAGCGCTAGCGCGAACGCCACCACAAGGGGCAGAACTTCATTGAATCCAGTGGGCATTATTGAACAATTGTCGTTTCGGTTTTGAAGTCGCGGAAAAGCTAGTCGATATGGATAGAGAAATCAAGTAGGTCGAGTTTGATTTCTGGTTGGAAGCCGACGAGGGCATGAGCGGTGCGCGGCTTTACCCGTACAAGTCACGCTGTAAGATAGTTGCTGTGTCTTCCGCTCCGCCCTCTTCACATAATCTTCTGACGGCTTCTCGGTAATACTGCTCGCTATTGTCAATCAACACGGAACGGCGTCTCAGCGGTAAGGCGGCTAGCCCTGTCGTTCCGCTCCCGCCGAACGGATCGACAACTAATCCATCTTCTGGACACAGCAACTTAATTAGAAGTTACGCAGTTGGGATGAGCGAATAGAGCGGATTGACTGTGTAATCGCGCACCGCTTGTCTGATGATCGAAGTCTTCGCCTCATACCAACTGATGCCTCTGTGATAGCAATGACTCTCC
>JALZKK010000037.1 GCA_030859285.1 Acidobacteriota bacterium
GATCGGTGAATTGCCGTCCCCTCGTGTAAAGTTCGCAGGCGTGCGTGCGCGCTTCGTGGGCCAGCGTATAGCCGACGGCCAACAATAAAAGGACGGCCAGAAATTTGCGGAATGTATGGCGCATGACAGACTCGCTTTCGTCCCGACAGTCCATCGACGCGCGATTCAATTTCGCGCCGCTTGTGATCCGGGACTTGATCATTTCCGGCGAGAGTCTAAGCGCGCCGGGTGCGCCGCGCCGACGAAAATGTGATGAAGCGCGCAGAAGGCGTGACGAGCGGTCGCGTGCGCGTGACGAACGCAGGGTAGCTCAAAGTTCAAGGTTCAAAGTTCAAAGTCAATACGTCTTCAACTTTGAACCTTGAACTTTGAACTTTGAACTATTTTTGTTCGTCGTGCAGCGTCGTGAGGCGGCGGATTTCAAAGGTGCGTGCGCCGGCGGGCGTTGTGACTTTCACTTCGTCGCCTGCTTCGCGCCCCATTAGGCTTTTGCCGACGGGCGAGGTGGTGGAGATGAGGCCGCCGGGCGGATCGCTCTCTTCCGGTGTGACGAGCCGGTACGTGATCTCTTCGTCGCGCTCGGCGTCGTAGAGGACGAGAGTTGAGCCGTAAGCCGCTTTGCCGTGCGGGACTTTCGAGGTGTCGATGGACGAGATTTCGCTCAGGCGTTGGCGCAAATCGCGGATGCGCGCTTGCACGAATTGTTGGCGCGCCAACGCGGCGTGGTACTCCGCGTTCTCGCGCAAGTCGCCGAACTCTTTCGCCCGTTTGATCTCGCGCGGCAGATGCACACGCAACTCCGCTTCTAACTCACCCAACTCTGCTTGCAATCTATCCTTAACGTTTTGAGTCATGATCAGTTTTCAGTTTTCAGTTTTCAGTCAGAACTGAAGAGCTTCCTGCTGAAAACTGAAAACTGTCCTAACTTATTTCCTGCCTGTGATATTTCGCTTCGTCGGGTGCGCCGAAGGAGACGCCGACATCGCGCGCGGTGCGGATGAGTTGGCTGTCGGGTGGGACGCGCTTGATGTTGGCGATGGCTCTTGAGAGGGGAACGGTGATGATGTCCGCCGCGTGCAGCGCGACCATGCGTCCATGCTCGCCGCGCATCAGCGCGCGCACTGCACACGAACCGTAATTCGTCGCGAGCATCCGGTCGAAGGCGTTTGGCGAGCCGCCTCGCTGCAAGTGGCCGAGAACGACGCAGCGCGTTTCCTTGCCGGTCAGCCCCTCAATCTCGTGCGCGACGTGGTTGCCGATGCCGCCCAAGCGCGGCGCGTGTTGGCGGTCGCCCATGTCTTGATAAATTTCGCGCCCCGCGATCTCGCACGCGCCCTCGGCCACGACGATGATGCTGAACTGCGAATCGTTCGCCTCACGCTCGCGCACCTTCGCCGCCACCGATTCCATCGAGAAGGGAATCTCCGGGATCAAGATCACATCGGCCCCGCCCGCGATGCCGGAGTGCAAAGCGATCCAGCCCGTGTGCCGTCCCATCACTTCCAAGATCATCACGCGGTCGTGCGAATCGGCGGTCGTGTGCAAACGATCCAGCGCTTCGGTCGCGATGTCGAGCGCGGTGACGAAGCCGAATGTTAACTCAGTGCAAGCCAGATCGTTGTCGATAGTTTTCGGGACGCCGATGACGGGGACACCCCTTTGATCAAACTCCGACGCGATCCCCAGCGAACCTTCGCCGCCCAACACCACGAGGCCATCGATCCCCAACCGCTTGAGATTTCCGACCGCTTCACCGTACACCGTTTCCGGTTTGACTTCGCCGCCGTCCAAATGCTCGACGAAGCGCCCGCGATTGCGCGTCCCCAACATCGTCCCGCCGCGCGGCAGCAAACCGCGCACATCTGCCGGCGTCAACTCGCGCGTCTTCGTCTCGCCCAGCAAACCCTCGAAGCTATCCTCGATCCCGATCACACGCAGATTGCACTCATTAACGGCAGTCTTCACCACCGCACGGATCACCGCGTTCAATCCCGGCGCGTCGCCGCCGCCTGTAATTAGCCCGATGGTGCGGATGGTCATGAAAAGTTTCGCGTTTCGCGTTCCGGGTTTCGAGTCAAGAACGAGCCTGCTTTAATTCCAAGCTCGAAGCTCGTCGTGGCTTACCCGACTCGAAATCCGCAGCTTGATTATCAGCTTTAGGCCGCGTGAGACTGGCTTCCTTGACAACGATGATCGTCTAAATTGTTCGGATTAAAAATCAAGACTAGACTACATGTAAAAGCCCATGCAGTTCAAGGGCGTGTAATGAGTTCGAGCCGTACCGATCCGCCGCCATCTGATTTATGATTTCGAGATAGCGAGATTCTCATGAAGCCACAAACCATCACCGTCACGCGGCGCGGGGCTGAGAGGGCGCGCGCCGGACATCTCTGGATTTACCGCAGCGACGTGCGCGAGATAAACAATGCGGCGGGCGGCGCGGTCGTGCGTGTGCAAGACGAGCGCGGGAGATTGGTCGGACAAGCTCTCTACAGCGATTGTTCAGAGATCGCCGTGCGGCTGCTCTCGTGGCGCGACGAGCGGATTGATCGCGAGTGGTGGCGCGGGCGTTTGCGACGAGCCGTCGAACGCCGCGCCCAACTCAAGCGCGAGGCCGACGCTTTTCGCCTCGTCTATTCCGAAGGCGATGCGCTGCCGTCGCTGATCTTGGATCGCTATGCCGATCTGCTCGTCTTGCAAACGCTCGCGCAAGGCACGGAAGCGATCAAGGGAATGCTCGTCGAGTTATTGATTGAAGAGTTGCAGCCGCGCGCCATCGTCGAGCGCAACGACGTGCGCGTGCGCCTGCTCGAAGGCTTGCCGATGAGCGCGGGTGTGATCTACGGCGACGCGCCGGAGGAGTTAGATGTCGTGCAGCACGGTGTTCGCTTCCGCGTCTCGCCGCTTGGCGGACAGAAGACCGGAGCGTTCCTCGATCAGCGCGAGAACCACACCGCCGCCGCTCGCGTCGCGCACGGGCGCGCTCTCGACTGCTTCACTTTCAACGGCGGCTTCGCGCTCGGCCTCGCGCCCGTGTGCGAGAGCGTGTTGGGCTTGGACATCTCGGCGGAAGCCCTCCGCGCCGCCCGGCTCAACGCGGAATTGAATAACGCGACGAACGTCGAGTTCCGCGAGGCCAACGTCTTCGATGCGTTGCGCGAAATGCAGGACGCGGGCGAGCGTTTCGACACTATCGTGCTTGATCCGCCGGCCTTCGCCAAAAACCGCGCCAGCTTCCGCGCCGCCGCGCGCGGCTACAAAGAGATTAACCTCCGCGCCCTGAAACTGCTCGCGGCGGGCGGCACGCTCGTCACCTGCACCTGCTCGTACCACATGACCGAGCCAGCCTTCCTCGAAGTGATCACAGAGGCTGCCGCGGACGCGCGCCGCCGCTTACAAATTGTCGAGAAGCGGATTCAAGCCTCCGATCATCCTGTGTTAGTTGGCGTGCCGGAGACTCTGTATTTGAAGTGCGTGATCGCGCGGGTGATTGATTAAGAGTAACTGTTGCGCTCTGGGGCTGAGACTGAAACGAGTTGAGGGTTGATGGCTAAACTTCTTTGCGTCCTTTGCATCTTTGCGTGAGCTTTGAGGCGATGCAGAGGAAATTTCACGCAAAGACTCAAAGCAGGCGCGACAATTTAGATGGATTTTGCAATTGGCTTTAAGTCAACAGCGGCTCTGGCACGTGTGTGATGCGGCGGATGCGGCGGCGCGGCCCGTCGTTGTTGTAATCTTGGCTAATGCGGACGCCGCTGCGGACGCTTTCGGCGAGGCGTTTGGCGTCGGGGAAGGCTTCGAGGGCGCGGAGCAGTTGCGGGTCATAATCGAGGAGCGTGCGTGCCCCGGCCTCGTTGCCGTAAGCGGCGGTGGTGATCTCTTCGCGCAAGCGCATCTTGGCATAGTCGAGATCAGCATCGAGTTGCGCGACGGTTAAGTTCTGCTCCGGATCGCGGCGGACGAAGTTGCGGAAGGCTTCGACGACGCGCTCAGTGACGGGAAACTCGGTGGCCGCCGTCGGAGCGTGATCGAAGCGCGGCTGATCGATGCGGTACTGTTCGAGGCCGGGAATCTGGCCGGCGGCGAGTTGGCGCGTGAAATAAAAAGCGGCTTCGAAGATGCGGCCACGCTCGGGCGCGGCTACGTCGAGCGGCTTCACTTCGATGTCGGGCGTGATGCCGCCGCCGCCGTAGAAGACGCGGCCTGCGGCAGTCTTGACGGCAGGGCCGGCCGGCGGGGGCGGCGTCGGCACGGGCGTCGGGTTGGGGAGCGCGGCGTTGACGTTGTGCTGCGTCGGGAGCGTCGGAGCGCGCGGCTGTTGCGGTTGCGGTTGTTCGTTCGGGTCTTGGCGCACGTAGTAATCGTAGAGCGAGCCGCTCGAATAGTCGCGTTGGATCGAGCGTCCGTAGGGCGTGTAATACTTCTGCGTCGTTAGCGTCAGTCCTGTGCCGTAAGGCAGTTGAAAGACGCGCTGGACCAATCCCTTGCCGAAGCTGGTCTCGCCGATGAGCAGACCGCGCCCGTGATCTTGGATCGCGCCCGCGACGATCTCCGAAGCCGACGCCGAGTTGCGGTTGAGCAAGACGACGAGCGGGAATTCTTCCGGATCGTAATCGGTGTTTTTATAAATTTGCGTCTGGCCGTTCTCGCCGCGCCCGCGCACGGCGACGATGGTCTGCCCGCGCGGCAAAAATTGGCTCGCCACCTTGATCGACTCTTGCAACAACCCGCCGGGATTATTTCGTAAGTCCAACACGAGCTGGCGCATTCCCTGTTTTTGTAAAGCGGCCACTGCCTCTTCCAATTCGTCGCCGGTGGTGTGCGTAAAGCCGCCCGCGAGCGCGATGTAGCCCGTGCCGGGACGAATCACGAAAGCCGTGCGGATGGAGGGCAACGGCACAGGGCCGCGGACGATGCTGAAGTAGAGCGGGGCCAGCGCGCCGGGGCGTTCGATCTTAAGCGTGACCGGCTCGCCACGCTCGCCGCGCACGGCCTTCGAGACCTGCTCGCTCGTCCAGTCGCGCGCGTCTTTGCCATCGACTTCGAGGATGCGGTCGCCGTAGCGCAAGCCGGCGCGTGAGGCCGGCGTGTTGGCGACGGGCGATTGCACATACACGCCGTCGCGATGGCGCAGGATAGAAACACCGATGCCGTAAAATTCCGAATCCTGATCCTGCTTGAGCCGCTCGAACTCGGCACGAGTGAAAAACGAGGAATGCGGATCGAGTGTCCAGAGCATCCCCTGAATCGCGGCTTGACTGGCTTTTTCGTAATCGATCTCGTCGGCGTAATTCCCAGACACGAGGTCCATCGCCTCGTTGTAATCACGCTCGATCTGCGGATCGACGATAGGACGAGTCTGCTCGGAAGTCGTCACGGCACGCGCGGAGAGGCGGCGACTGCTCCACACGCCGCCGACGAGTGTTGAGAGCGCCACGACCAACGCGGCGACGATTAAACCGAGCTTCTTTTTCATAACTACTGAATGCCTTCGCACGCGCTCTCGCATGGGTGTGCCGAGCGTTTGCTCGCAAAATTCTAACACGCGCCACACCCGCCGCCGAAACAGGCAGCTTATGGTATAAAGGCAGTGACAAGTGATGAGTGATGAGTGACGAGCCAAGACAAGTTTTGATCTTGTCACTCGTCACTCCTCACTCGTCACTGCTTTAAGGAGCTTTGGATGGCCGTCTCTCTCTCTCTGATCATTCCGGCGTATAACGAGGCGGAGCGTCTCGGTCGGACGCTCTCGCAAATCTTCGCTTACTTGAGCGAACAGCCGACGCGGAGCGAAGTGATCGTCGTTGATGATGGTTCGCAGGATGAGACGGCGCGGGCGGCGGAAGAAAGTTTCGGGGCTGAGGCCGGGCGGACGGAGGCGCGTGTGATCCGGGTTGAGCCGAATCGGGGCAAGGGTTATGCGGTGCGTGCCGGGTTGTTGTCAGCGCGCGCGCCGGTCGCGCTTTTTTCCGACGCCGATCTTTCGACGCCGCTCACGGAAATGCCGAAGCTCGTGGGACCAATCCGGGCGGGCGAGTATGATTTCATCTTCGGCTCGCGCGCGCTCAACCGGAAATTGATCGGCGTGCATCAACCGTGGCGGCGCGAGCAGGGCGGGCGCTTCTTCAACTTGGTGGTGCGGTTGGCGACGGGCTTGCCGTATTGGGACACGCAATGCGGCTTCAAAGCATTTCGCATGGAAGTGTGCCGACCCATCATCGAAGCGATCAGCATTGATCGCTTCGGGTTTGATGTGGAGTTGATTTACGTCGCGCATCTGGCCGGCTTGCGTCTGCGCGAGTGGCCGGTGCGTTGGGATCACAACGAAGGCGGCAAGGTCGAGTACGTACGCGACAGCCTGCGAATGCTTGACGAAGTGCGCCGCATTCGCCGGCAAGCCAAGCGAGGTTTTTACGACGAAGCGATCCGCCGCGCCCGCGAGATCGCTGCACGCCCCGGCGCGCGTGCGCCGATCCCGCTTGATGAAAGGAGCGCTTATCAAAGCGACATCTCGCCCGAATTGGCCGCTACTGCGCGAAGAATTTAAGAGCTGATTTCAAAACTCGCCTGAGATATGCGCCTTCTTTGCGTCCTTTGCGCCTTTGCGTGAAACTTTTTGTTGCGACAGAAAAGCCTCAAGCAAAGACGCAAAGAAAAGTTTTGAAAATCGAGGTTGAAAGCCAGCCTACTTTCCGTCAAGCGCGGCGCGCACGGCGCAGGCGAATTCTTCGAGCGTGAAGGGCTTGGCGAGGTAGGCCGCTTTGACGCGCGCGACGTTGTGGTGGTGTTCCAGATCGTCGGGATAGCCGGACATGAAGAGAGTCTTGATGCCGGGTCGGACGCGCGCCAGTTGATCGGCCAGTTCGCGGCCCCCCATCTGCGGCAACATGATGTCGGTGATCACAAGATCGAGCGCGCCCGCGTGTCGCCGGCAAATATCCAGCGCCGCGCGCCCGTCGCTCGCCGCCAATACTTGATAGCCGCTCATCTCCAACAGATCACAGATCATTTCGCGCACAGCGTCTTCATCCTCGACTAGCAGGACGGCAAGTTTGAAATGATTGGCGCTCGGCGATGGCGAGGTAAAATTCGTCATAACAAGTCAGAGGACAGCGCGCACACTCGCCCGGACGCGATGCGACCGGCGAGACTCTCGCTGAAAGAGGGAAGAACCGATGAGTTAAGGTAAATGGTTGCTGTCGGGGTGGCAACGTCTAAGACTGAGATTCCACCGACGGCTATCAGCGGTTGAGGAGGCTGGCGTGAGCAATCCGCGCCAAGGCAAGTAAAAGCCTAAACGCGGGCAGCACAGGTTGTCAAATTATATCTTCACTGCGCCCGACGCCGAGCGCGTCGGCGACGCGGTTGATGTAATTGAACCACGCCGCGATCAAAGTGATCTGCAAGATCGCGCGGTCGTCGAACCCGGCGGCGCGCAAGTCCGCGTGATGGCGTGGCGTGATGCGCGTAGCGTCGCGTGTCAACTCCTCTACATAACCGAGCATGACGCGCTCCGCTTCCGAGATTGGCGCGGTGCGATAATCGTCTTGCAGCGCGCTGACTAATTCATCATCCAGCGTGACCCGACGCAGAAACTCTGCGTGCGATTCGATTCAATAATGACAACGGTTCGTCACCGAGACGATAGTCGTGATCATCTCGTGCTGGCGGCGCGTGAGCGGCAGATCGGGCGAGAGCAGGACGCCGAAAGTGGCGAAGGCGTGGAACAGCGCGTCGGGGAGCAAACTGTGCGAGGCGACGATCTCCGACGCGCCACTGTCGGGCGTCGGATGCACCGGCAGCGCGTACTCCGCCGGATACAAAGTGCGTTGCGCTTTCAACGCCGCGCGCAGTTTCTCGTCAGCTTCTGCGAGCGGGATAGTTTTGATCCAAGTCATCGGAGAGTTTCCCTTTATAGCCAGCGCGGGCGCTGTTTGATCAGCGCTTCCGCCGCCGCCTCGTCGAGCGGGTTGGCAAAGAAGTAGCCTTGTCCGTACTCGCAGCACAGATCACGGAGACGCGACAGTTGCTCGGCGGTCTCGACGCCTTCGGCGATGACCGCCATGTTGAGGTTGTTGGCGAGGGTGATGATCGTGCGGACGATCTCGGCATTCTCGGCGCTGCCGATCATGCGGCTGACAAACGAGCGGTCAATCTTCAGCATGTCCACCGGGAAGCGATGAAGGTAACTGAGCGAAGAATAGCCGGTGCCGAAATCGTCGATGGTCAGACGCAGCTTGAGTTCTTTAAGCCGCGTCAGCATCTCGATAGCTTCCTCGGCGTTCTCCATGATGACGCTCTCGGTAATTTCCAGTTGCAAGCAATCGGGGGCGATCTCGATGTCGCGGAGGACTTGGTACATCTGCTCGAAGAGATCGGGCTGTGCGAGTTGTTTGCCGGAGAGGTTGACGCTCAAGGTGAGCGACTGGAAAAGGGCGCAACGTTTTTGCCAACGTTGC
>JALZKK010000278.1 GCA_030859285.1 Acidobacteriota bacterium
CGCCCTCGCCCGTCGTGATCTTCACCTTCGCCCGCGCTGGCACGCGCAGAGAAAGATCAACACGCTCTTGCTTCCCGCGCGGTCGCACTTCGATCTCGATTGTGCCTTCGGCGGATTTCGCCGAGATGTCCTCTTCGCTCAACGCCGCGCCCATCGTTGTCGCTTGCAACGAGACAGACTTCCGCTCCTCTCCCGCCGGCGCGGCGACGATGGTTACGCGCCCGCTCATGTTCTTCACGACGATCTCGCTCGCGGCTCCGGCATCCAATTCGCGCGTCAAACTTTGCGCGTGCGCACCGACCTCGCACACCGCCAAGAGCAGCGCGGCCAAGCCGGATTGTTTGAGCCATTGGGTCATAGAAAAGATTGAGCGCCGGGATTGGCGCAGCGGAGTCAAACTGCGGTACAACATCACGCGCGATCTTGCCGAATCCGCCCGCGCCGGTCAAGCGGCGAACGAGCGCAAGAGGGAAGACGGGGAGAGCGGGAGAGCGGGAGAGGGGGAGACGGGGAGTAAATGCGGAGCAATATGTTCTCCCCTTCTCCCGCTCTCCCCGTCTCCCCGTCTTTCGTCATCCTTCATCCTTGCTTTTGCTCATGTTATTCTGCCGCTTAAAGACACTTGTATGGTTACAGGCAGAGAGGTCAAGATTGAGAGTTGCGGCACAATATTCAGTCAAGAGCGGACTAGATAAGATCAACGTTTATTACCCGCATCTGCTTGCCGAAGTGGAAGACGCCATCCTAGCGATCAATGCTTCGCAAGCCAGAGTCAAGTTAAGCGAACACAAACCGGAAGTCGGACAGCGGCTCTATGATCCCGTCGCACTGAACAAAGCGTTTCAGGAAGAGATGCACCCGAAAGGTGGGCGGTATCAGTCGGTCGATTGCGAATATCCGACGACTCATTACCTCGAAGGCTATAAAATCCGCTCGAACTTCAAAGGCGCTTCCCGCCATTTGGATTTCATCAAAGAGGGGTTAGGCATTGAAATCCAGTTCGGGAAGCCTCCGCTCATGATTTGCAGCATTTCCGCGAAGATGACCATCTTCCGCAATCTCGGTTTCATCAATTGTGGGATCGAGATCGTTCCCGTCAAAGCTCTCGCGCTGGAGATGTCTTCCGGCGTCTCTTACTTCGAGCAGTTCGTCTGGGATTTGGAGAGCCGCGGCGTGGCCGACATCGACATTCCGGTTTTGATTCTCGGCATCGACGCATAAACCTCACCTTGTTTGTGATGAACCAAGCCACTTTTACACCGCTTGAATCTGCGAGATTGATCCTCCGCCGCTTCACCGATGCAGACCTCGCAGCGTTCATCGCTTACCGTAACGATCCGTTGGTGGCGAAGTATCAAAGTTGGGAATCCTACAGCGAGCGGCAGGCTGCTGAGTTCATTCGTGATTACCGGAATTTGGAGCCGGGCGTGGCGGGGACGTGGTCTCAGTTCGCCATCGAGTTGAAGGCGACGGGCGCGCTCGTCGGGGATTGCGCGTTATGTGTGCGGTCTGACGTGACGCGCGAGGCCGAGATCGGCTACACGTTGGCGCGCGAGTATCAGGGAAGAGGGTATGCGACGGAGGCAGTCACGCGATTGCTGGATTACACTTGCGGAGATTTGGGAGCGCGGCGCGTGGTCGCGCTCACGGATTGCCGGAACGCGGCATCAATCGCGCTGCTCGAACGATTGGGGTTGCGGCGCGAGGAGCATTTCAAGAATGTATGGTTCAAAGGCCATTGGGCCGAAGAGTATTTGTATGCGCTCAGTGCCGACGAGTGGCGGCGAAACCGTGCGGTACGAAAAGAAAATGATGAGTGCAGAGTGATGAATGATGAATGAAGGACAAGTTGCTTTTCATTCATCGTTCGCTGCTGCTTGCATCCCCTCGCGACTGACGCTCGTTCAGCATTTTTCTCAGCCGTCCTGAACAAACCGTCCCGCGCGGCGGGACATCAGAAAAAGGTGATGTCTCACAAGCCAAACAAGCTGCGTAGATCGTTGATTGTATCGCTCCTCGTTTCACTACTCTGCGTTGTCGCCGTCGCGCTGGCGGGAGGGCGACTCTCGCCCAACGGAGAAAACCACGCAACGCCGGGACCGCGCGCGAACCTCACTGCTGCGGTCGTCGAACCCCTGCCCGCATCAGTTAGCGGCGCTGTCAACACGACAATCAACGACGGCTCGGCGCTCGCGCAGGCCGCGCGAGAGAACGCCGTGCGGCAAAACGATCTGGCATGGACGTTCGGCAAAAAAGAGCAGCGCGGTTGGTATCTCTATGTCCCGTTGATCTCACGCCTGATCGAGACTGAAGCTGACATCAACTCCGTCGAATTTGCGACGGCGCTCGCGCGCTGGCAACGCACCAACGGCCTCGCGCCGAGCGGCATCCTCAACGGCGACACGCTCTACCGCATGATGGAGACGTGGCAAGCACGCCGCCTCAAAGACCGCACGCCTGCGCGCCCCGATCAACTCGTCACCGTCCCGACCTCAGAGTTTTACGATTCGTCGCGCCCCGACAATTTGCGCCAGATCGAGCGCGCGACTTACGCGGCCTACAAACGAATGCTCGCCGCCGCTGCCGCCGACCGCGTGATCGAAGGCCACCACTTAAAGATCATCTCGGCGCACCGCTCGCGCGAGTACCAAGACAACCTGCGCCGCAAAGAGCCGCAAGCTGGCAGCGCCGGCCTCGCCATCAACAGCCCGCACTTCACCGGACGCGCCATCGACCTCTACGTCGGCGGCGAACCTGTCGAGACGAAGGACGCCAACCGCGCCCTCCAAATTCGCACCCGCGCCTACCGCTGGCTCGTCCGCCACGCCGAACGCTTCGGCTTCCGCCCGTATCCGTATGAGCCGTGGCACTGGGAATACGTTGGATAAATAATTCTTAAGAGGTTTTGAATTTCTGAAAGGGCGGATGTTAAGTCTCCCCTTTTTTCGCCTACTTCTATATCTGAAGTCTTTACTCGGATGACTTTCCGCTTGACAATTTGCTCCCGTTTTGGGGTTATACTTGTGGAGGCGGTCAGATGCATATCATCAGCAGGAAGCGGTTGCGCGAGTTCTCAGAGAAGAACCCGGACGCGAAGCAAGAGTTAGACGCTTGGTTCAAGATTGCGAACAAAGCTGAGTGGCGTTCTATCGTTGATCTGAAGCGCACTTATCGACATGCCGATCCGGTCGGGACGTGTACGGTCTTCAACATCCGCCGCAACCGCTTCCGATTGATCGTCAAGATTGAATACCGGATACAACGCATCTACATCAAGCATGTGCTGACGCACGCGGAGTACGATAGAGGGGAGTGGAAAAAAGACTGTGGAAGCTAACCGAACAATCGACGCGAAGAAATACGGGCGGCTGCTCTCGAAGGCGCTGCCTTCCGTCGTCAAGTCTGAGAAAGAGAACGAGCAGATGCTCGCCGAGATCGAGCAATTGATCGACAAAGGCGACGAACGCTCTCCCGAAGAAGACACCCTACTTGAGTTGCTGTGCCGGCTGGTGGAAGACTTTGAAGAGCGCGCGTACCCTGTTGACGACGCGCCGCCGCACGAAGTCTTGCAGCACTTGATGGAAGCCAGAGACTTAAAGCAGGCTGACTTAGCGCCGGTGCTGGGAACGCGCGGGCGCGTCTCCGAGATCGTCAACGGCAAACGAGCCATCAGCAAGGCTCAGGCAAAGGCACTGGGTGAGTTTTTCCACGTCTCACCCAGTCTATTCATTTAGCCCCTTCCCGCTAATTTTCAGATCGCTATTTAGCAGCTTTGCGTTTGGCCTTCACACCGGCTCGTCCGATGACCGGCACAATCCGTCCGTCTTCCAGCGCACGTCCGGCTTCGATGCTCTCGACCGAGACGACGAACATTTGATCGCGCCGTTTGGGGCGGGCGAGCATTTGTTCGAGCGTCGCGTCATCAACGCGGGTGATGTCAACGCCGCTCGACTTCAGTTCGTCGCGCAGGCGCGTCAGGATGTTGGTGTGGCGGTCGTAGAAGTCGTAATAGATGTGTAGCACGCCGCCTTCGATGACTTGCGTGTCGTAGTTGATATTGACGATGAGCGGCTCGTCGAGTTGGGCGACGAGGGTGCGTTTGGTGCGCTTGGCGCGGGCGATCTGTGCTGGCGTGACGGGCGCGGAGCGGGCGGCGACGATCTTTTCGGCGAGGTCGTAGAGATCGCTGCGGAGCATCCGAACGCAGCCGTGCGAGACGAGATTGCCGAGATCGGTGGGCTTCGCGGCTTGGTGAATGAGATAACTGTAGCCGAGCGGGATTTTCACTTTGCCGAGCGGGTTGCGCGCGTCGCTCGCTTTGATCACTTGGCCGGGCCGAATGCCCTTGCGTTCGCCGACCCAGTCGCTATCGGGCGGAATCCATGTGGGATTCCAGATCACTTCGGTCGCTTCGCGCTGGCCGATGATGATGGGAAAGGCTTTGAGTCCGACGCCGATGCGGTAAGTCTTCACTTCTCTGTCGTTCTGCCACAGCGTCAGGCGAAAAGCCGGCACGTCCACAGTGATGTGGATGTCCGGCTGCCCCGGCTCGAACTCCGCGCGCTCGATCCGCCCGCCGGTGAATTTGTCCGAGCGCGCCGACTCGAAATTGCGATTTAAGCGCGTGTAGTGTGTGTCCCGGTTGGCGTCGCCGGTGACGATGCGTGATTCCTCGCTACTGCTGTCGCGGCTCTGCGCCCGCAGCGGAACAGCGCTGGCAACACAGAGCAGGAGCAGGCCGAGCAGCGGCCATCCGAACCAAGTCTGGCGGTTAAAAATCATTCCCCATCCTTTCCTTCTGCAAAACTTCGCGCTGCGATGAGCGCGCATCCGTCAACATTGAACCTAAATCGAACCTAATGGGATTGGGACAGAAGAAAAACTCATCCACGAAACCACACGAAACGACACTAACAAAACCCACGAAATTTACGATCTTTGTTTCGTGCTGTTTCGTGTGTCTTCGTGGATCATTTCTTTCTTGTGTGCCAATCTTGTGCGTGCTGATTTAGCACAACACTTGCACAAGTTGGTTTTCGCCGTGCGCGAAATGGTTGTCTTAAATTTTCGTGGGGGAGTGAGCCGAACAGATTATACTGCCCGCGCGCCCGAAAGCGAGAACGCCCGCCAGCCTCAACGCGAGCCGGCTCTCAACAGCATTCCCACTTCCTCAAAGAGGCATGAACAACACATGGATCGAGACGAAGCGCTGCGGCGCATCAACTTACTCGTCGGGAGAGACTTGCGCCCGCTCGCGGACATCTACGGCGTCCCCGTCTGGAAAAACGGACGGAAGAACAAAGGCTGGGCCGGCCACGTGCTGGAACGTTATCTCGGCCTTGCACAGAACTCGCGCCAAGCGCCCGACTTCGGCACATGGGACTTAAAGCTCGTCTCGCTCCGGCGCGCGGCGGGCGGCGAGTTGCGCGTCAAAGAGTCGATGGCGATCACGATGCTGGAACCGTCCGAAGTGCTGTCGAGCTGTTTCGAGGATAGCCACCTCTACGACAAATTCCGCCGCCTGCTCGTCGTCAGCCGCGTCTTCGAGAACGAGCAAGACACGTCTTCCCTGCTCCACGCCGCCGCCAAATTTGATCTCGACGAGCCGCAGATTTACCGGCAGGTCAAAGCCGACTACGACTTAATCCGAGAAACGATCCGCGCTAAAGGCTTCGACGCTTTGAGCGGCGATCTCGGCGAACTGATCCAAACGCGCACCAAAGGACGCGGCCACGGCAGCCGCTCGCGCGCCTTCTACGTCCGCCCGCACTTCATCGCGCGAATGCTCAATCTTTATAAACTGGCCTTCATGCCGCGCGTGACAACAGAGGAGGTTGGGGAGTGAAATGCGATCAGGGGAAATATCTATAAACTTCTCTACGATGCAAGCATCTGACGAAGACGATTGTCTCGCCCTCGAGACGTAAGCCGAGCCGGTAATCACCAATGCGAATCCGATAGTAATGACCGCTGCCCGCTAGATGCTTTAGGTGATCGATCTCTTGCGGCGTCATCGCCTGTTCAACTTGTTCGATAGTCACCTTGATTCGTTGCAGCAGAGATTTATCTTTCACCTTCTTCAAATCTCTGGCAAAGCTGTCTTTGAATTCCGCCTTCATGCTTCGCCTTCGAGGATACTGAAGATTTCAGTTCTGCTGACGGTCGCGTTGGCCTCGTCTTCTTTGATGGCGTGAATCAGCGCTACGTCTTCAATCGCGTCGGCCACGACTTCACGCAGCAAGTCTTGCCGCTCCTCGAAGAATTCATTGAGCGCGTCTTTCAGCAATTCTTTCATTCGCTTTTCATCTGGAATAGTTTGCATCGTTGTTCCTCCATACCCTGCCATCACCCGAATTATTCCGTAAAGGATAAAGCAAGCTAGTCACTAACTCCCGCCGCCGCGCAGCCAGAAGTAGAGCGCTTGGGCAACGCCGAGGAAGAAGCCGATGGCTGCGCCGAAGAGTTCGATCTTGCGGAGGTGTTGCTGCGCCACTGAGAGGACCAGTGTCTCTAACTTCTCGACGGGGTAGCTGGCGACTTTGTGGCGGACGATGCTGCCGATGTCAAACTCTTCAATGGCGATGGGCAGACGTTCGCGCGCTGTGGCCGTGATCCGTTCGGTCAGCGCTTGGCTGGCGCGCTCGACGGTCTGCGCCGGGATGTGATCGGAGAGGCGTCCGATGGGCGTGATCAAGAGTCGCTCGATCTGCGAGCTGAGGATGTTGTTGATGGTGTTGGATGTCTCCTCGCGCGCGAGAACGCTGAGGAGCGCCTTCGAGAGAAAGCTCTTGAGACGTTCGGCGGAATCGGGGTTGGCGTGTTCGAGAATGGCGCGGAGCGTGTGCGGGCGGACGCGCGCGAGCGCGTCGGTCGTGTAGGAAGAGATGGTCGTCGCTAACTCCGCCCCCTGCGCGATGGCGAGTAGGCGCGTCGCCACTTGCTCCTTGATCATTTCCAACTTGTCCGGCTCGATCTTGCCGACCAATTCGTTGAGCGGTTTAGCGAGGACGGTATCGATCATCGAATCAAGAAACGCTTCGGCTTCTTGCGCGAACGCTGCGCCGCGCAAGAATTCTTCGACGCGGCGCGGCAGAGTCTTGTTCACCATCTCGTCCACTTCGCCGTGAATGCGGTCGCGCGAGACGAAGATTTTTTTGAAGAAGCTCAGTTGCGCGTAGTAATCATCGACTTCACGCTTAATGAGCGCGCCGATCTGCGTGCGCGTCTTCGGATTGGTGGCGATCTCGCTTAAGTGTTGGACGATGGGACCAAGCTGGCTGTCGATGCGCTCTTTCAAGAGCGCGACCGTCTCGGACGTGAACAATTCGGCCAGCGTCGCTTGGCTGTGTGCTAACTCATCGACGCGCGCGCCGACGAAATCGCGAATCCGCTGCTCGAAGCCGCGCTCGTTGACGATGTTGCGAAAACGGCTCTCGACGAAACCGAGAATTTCTCCGGCAGCTTCTTCATTCAGTACTTCACTCAAGCGCTGCGCGAGAATCTCATCCACGCGGCGGTCGATGAAGTTGTTGACGGCGGCGGCGGTCTCCTCGCTGCGGAGAATGCCCGCGATGTAATCGGCGAGGCGCAATTGGAAAGCCGAGATCGCGTCCAAGACGGGCGCGCGGACGCCCGCCGGCAACGCTTCGATGAAAGACGAGTGCGGCGTGTCGAGCAGCGTGCGCGTGTACGACCCAACTAAATCATCGACTTTGCGCCGGAAAAAGTTGGTCTCGAACAGCGCGTCCACCACCGTCTCTTGCGACACCAACTCGTTGCCGACGGCGTTCCCGATGGTCTGCGCCAAACGCTCGCGATGACGCGGGATCATGCCCTGCGGCCAAACCGTGACGCCGAATAGTTGCACCGGACGATGCGGGCGAAACAGCATCCGCACCGCCAACCACGCGGCCCCGTAGCCGTGAACGGTGGCGAAGATGATCAACCCCAACAACTCTAAAGCGAGACGGAGATCGATAGGCGGTAATTGCATAAGCTCGCGAGTAATACTTTTGCGTGATGCTAAACGGTGGAGGCGAATGGCGTCAAACTTAGTGGAGCTTAAACCGAAAACTAAAACAAGCCACGAATGCCCACGAATCGACACGAAAAAGATGGTCTATTGTTCATGTCGATTTGTGGGCATTCGTGGCTCAAGTTTTTTAACTGTTTCAAGTTTAATTTCGATCGGGCGAAATCAAGCGTCGATAATTTTCCCGCCGCGCTCGGAAGCGAGCGTGAAATTCGGCAGCACGCGGAAAGCCGTCAAGCCGACAGCGACGCGGTCACCGACAGTGAAGCGCGTCGTCGCCGCGCATTGCCTTGTTGTTATGCTGCCGCTGAGTGTGAAGAGACAGCAGAGGCAGCCCAAACATTACCGCCATTTTTCAGCGAGTTTGTCTAACCCGGCTCTCTCCAAATCTGGAGGAGTCATGGCGATCCTGAACTCGCAATCCGCGTTGAAGCTCAAGAACCACGGCTCGGCGAGCGCGGGGATTTCCGATGCGTCGCTCATCTCGACGATCATGACGGCTCCCCTCGTCCCGTTCTGCTCGGTGAAATAGACCGCCTCCGGCTTCGCCTCCTCGATAATGCGTTGGAGCGTCGCGCCGACCGTACCTTGACGGGCGGCAGTGTTGAACGGCTCGTGCGGGATACGGATGTTCATTAGGATACGCATACTGTTTCTCCTTTCGTTACCTCTCCCCATCTTTATCAAAATTGGGGAGCGGAAGCCAGCCCTCTATTGGGCAGCATAACTTGTCAGTCGTCACTGCCTTTTCTGAACCTGCTCGCGCCAAACACGTTCGATGATTTCGGGATAGGCGCGGCCCCAGCCGCCGAAGTATTCGATGGTGAAGGGCATCGTGATCTTGGCGAACTCTGGATGCGCGTCGTTCAACTTCTCGTCCGTCGCCGAGCGGAAGTAATACTGCACGAAAGCGCGTTGCGCTTCTTCGCTCCAAAGAAACTGTATGAAGGCATCGACGACGGCGCGCTCTTGCGGCGTGACGTTGCGATCCACGACGACCACCGGATGCTCGCTGAAGATCGTCGCCGGCGGCACAACAATTTCGATGGGCGTGCCGGCCCCCTTCATCAGCAAGCCTTCCAACTCGTAAGTTATCAGCGCATCGCCGTAACCCGTCTCAAACTGCGTGCGCGCCTCGCGCGCCGAACCGGGAGTGGAGATAACTCTGGCCCAGACGGCTTGTAAAGTCTTCAACGCCCGCGCCTCGTCGCGGCGGCCCGTCTCCCGCTCCGATTTCTGCAACTCCGCGCCGTAGATCGACAGGACAGACCATTGCGCGCCGCCGGAACTGGCCGGATCGGGATGAATCAATTTCACGCCCGGCCTGCCCAGATCGGCGAAGTCGCGGATGCCCTTCGGATTGCCCTGCCGGACGAGAATGACGAACGGCGTTTTGTTGATGATGCTGCGTTGCGGAAGTAGCCGCCAATCGGACGTGACCGCGCCGCCTTCCTTGAGCCGTTCGGCGTCGCGCTCGATAGACAGGATCGCCACGTCCGCGCTGACGCCTTGTAAGATTTGGTTCGTGATCGTCTCTGAGCCGGCGAACGACGAGACGAACTTCACGTCCTGCCCATGCTCACGCTTCCACTTCTCCGCGAACGCCGGATAGACGCTCCGCTCCAACACCTCTTTCATGATCGAAAAGCCGTAAAGCGTGATCTGCACGCCGCCCGCTTCGCTCGTCGACGACTTCGGCAGACAACTGCCCAACGTCAACAACAACGCGAGCAAGGGAAAGCCTGCCGCCCTCATCCGGCTGATCGAAAGACAAGTCTGCCTCACCTTCGGAGAACCCCCGTTCTGCAAATCGGCGCACGCGCGCCGACGATTTCCGCTGTGATGGGAATTTCTTGAGTGCGTCTATAACACAGCCGCCGAAATTTCAGCAGTTAATTTTTTGGGTTCCTCGCTGTTTCAAGTGGGTAGCTTAAAGTCCAGCTTGCCAGCAATCAGGTATGCCATCGTGATCAGATTCTTGGTCGTGCGATAGC
>JALZKK010000056.1 GCA_030859285.1 Acidobacteriota bacterium
CCAAAAATTTTCGCGCGAGGCCGCGACCGTAGAAAAACTCCAGCGCGCCGCTCAATAGCTTCCACTGCCGCCGCACCATGAAGTACGCGACCGCTACGACAACAGCCACGCCCACGAGCGTCGCGTAGCTTGCCACGCGCAGCTTCGGCGAGAGCGGGAAACTCAACATCAACGCCACCGTCCCGGCAGAGATGAAGAGCGCGACCGACAACATGTAGAAAGAATTTTCCACCGCGATGGCCGACAGCCCCGCCACTACCGGCACACGATGGCGCGCCTGCGCGACCTTCGCCGGTTCGCTGACGACGAGCCCGAGCGGAGTCAGATTCCCCATCGCATCACCGGCCAGATACGCGCGATAAGCGTCGCGGAACGGCAGACGGTACGGCGCTTCAAAACACTTTGTCCACGCCAACGCACGCAACGCCGGCCGGATCCCGGAAATGACTATCACGACGAGAAAGCCCGCGCCGAGTTGCCGGATATTTCCCCAGATATTTTGCGGCCCGGCCTTCCACACGAAATATGCGAAGAGGGCCAGACCCAACGCCGAGAAGACGGCGCTGCCCACCGCCGGGGCCAGCTTCTTCTTGTTGTTTGTCAGCGTGTGACTCATAACGAGCGCGTCAGGCCGGAGAAAATTTCACTTCCTTTCGCCAATGCCTGTTTGATGTCTTCAGCAAGATACGTCATCCCAGCCGCCCGTCACAACCATGCACAGATTTGCGAACTCACGTTCGATTAACTTCGCTAATCCCTTCGCAATCTCCGCGCCATTCGCCGCGCCGCCTCTCACGCAGCTAAAGTGCGCTCTTCATTGCTTGGCCGCCACAGGGAGCGCCGGATTTTTACGACAGAAGGCTAAAAGCAGTGACGAGTGACAAGTGACGGGTGACGAGTTAAAACCAGAAAACCGTCTTCATCTCGTCACTCGTCACTTGTCACTTGTCACTGCTCTGACGGGTTGACCTTCGCCGTCCTGATCGGCGATGCTAACGCTTGCCTTTGTTCAAGCTATCCCGTTCCGCAGACACACAGAAACGAGTCATAAAAAGAGATGAGTACAGCAGCTACCGAAATGTTGACCGGCTCGCCTTTGACCGTCTATGCCGAAGACGAGCGGATGTTCCGCGCCAGCGTGCGCGAGTTCGCCGAGGGCGAGATTCTGCCGCGCCGTGAGGAGATGGATGAACATGCGAAGATGGATTCGTCGATCATCAAGCAGCTCTTCGATCTCGGATTGATGGGCATCGAGACGCCGGAAGAATACGGCGGCGCGGGCGCGTCTTTCTTCACGGCGATCATCGGCGTCGAAGAACTATCGCGCGTCGATCCGTCGGTCGGCGTCTTGATGGACGTGCAGAACACTTTGGTCAACAACGCGCTGATTCGTTGGGGCAACGCGGAGCAGAAGAAAAAATATCTGACGCGCCTCGCCGAGAAGACCATCGGCGCATATGCGTTGAGCGAAGCCGGATCAGGCTCGGACGCTTTCGCGATGCAGACCAAAGCCGTTGACAAAGGCGATCACTACGCCCTAAACGGACAAAAACTCTGGATCACGAACGGCATTGAGGCCGAGATTTTTGTCGTCTTCGCTAACGCCAAACCCGAAGAAGGCTATAAAGGCATCACGGCTTTCATCGTCGAGAAAAATTTCGAGGGCTTCGCTGTCGGCAAGAAAGAAAACAAGCTCGGCATCCGCGCTTCCTCGACGACGGAGATCGTTTTCGATAACTGCCGCGTGCCGAAAGAGAATCTGCTCGGAGAGTTCGGCAAGGGCTATAAAGTTTCAATTGAGACTCTGAACGAAGGACGTATCGGCATCGGCGCGCAGATGATCGGCCTCGCCCGCGGCGCGCTCGAAGCCGCGCTTGCATACACTGCCGAGCGCGAGCAGTTCGGCAAGACCGTCAATCAATTTCAGGGCGTGCAATTCCAACTCGCCGAGATGGCCGTCGAACTCGAAGCCGCCCGCTTGATGGTTTATAACGCCGCGCGCCTGAAAGATGCGGGGCTGCCCTTCGTCAAAGAAGCCGCGATGGCGAAACTTTATTCCTCGCGCGCCGCCGAACACATCGCGTCCAAAGCCATCGAACTCTACGGCGGCTACGGCTTCGTCAAAGATTACCCGGTCGAGAAATTCTGGCGCGACTCGAAGATCGGGGCGATCTACGAAGGCACGTCCAACATGCAGTTGCAGACGATTGCCAAGATCATCACTTCAGGAAAGTAAGTGTATGAGCGCGAGTCTGGAAAAAGTGCTGAACGAAGTGAGGACGCTAACGCCTGAAGAGATCAAGCTGTTGCGCGATGAGTTGGACGCGCTCCTGACGACGCCGCATCCCCGAATGTCTGAGGATGAATTTGAGCAACATCTATTAGATAAGGGCATCATCAGCCGCGTCCCGCCGCCGATCACGGATTTAACTCCTTACCGGGAACGCCAGCCAGTTGAGATTTTAGACGGCAAGCCGGTTTCCGAAACTATCGTTGAGGAACGCCGGTAAATGGCGCTCTACTTCTTTGACAGTAGCGCCCTGATCAAAAGATATGGCAGAACAAAATGGCAGCATCACGTATTGAAGTCTTCGAGCAAATGCTCCACAGCGATCCCGGTAACACGCTCGTCCTGTTCGGGCTGGCGAAGGAATACGAGAAGGCCGGGCGGACTGAAGATGTCGTCCGCGTGTTGAGCGAATATCTGCAACGCACCGATGATGAAGGCAATGCTTACGGAATGCTCGCCACAGCTTATGAGAAATTCGGACAGCGCGGCGAAGCGCGGCGGGCTTACGAGCAAGGCATCGAAGCAGCGACGCGGCACGGGCATCCGTCGATGGCGGAAGAGTATCGGATGACGCTGGCAGATGAATACGAAGATTGAGGCAAGCCCTTGTCATGGACGAACTGATCTTTCTTGTCGAAGATGCGCCGGAAGGCGGTTACACGGCGCGGGCGCTGGGGGCGTCAATCTTCACTGAAGCTGATGATCTCGACGGCTTACGCGAGATGGTGCGCGATGCGGTGCGCTGTCATTTCGACGAGGGGCAAGGGCCGCGCGTGATTCGCCTACATTTCGTTCGCGAAGAAGTGATCGCCGCATGAAGCTCCCGCGTGACGTTTCCGGCGATGATCTGGCGAAGGCGCTGATAGCTCTCGGCTACGAGATTACACGACAGTCCGGCAGCCACATGCGCCTCACGACGACTGAGGATGGCGAGCATCACATCTCAATTCCTCGACACAGCCCGCTGAAGATTGGGACTCTGGCGGCTATCCTCAATGACGTAGCGGCACAATTTCAGATCAGCCGTGTCGAGTTGTTGGCGAAAATTAAATTTTGATTCATAGGTAGCAGGAGAACTGAGTAATGGCGACGGAATTAAAAGCGCGCGAGTATCGCGGACTTGAACGTGAGCAGATGATCGGCATCTATCGCACGATGTACGCCTCGCGGCGGATTGATGACAAGGAGATTCAACTCAAGGCGCAGAGCAAAATCTTTTTCCAGATCAGCGGCGCGGGCCACGAAGCGATCTTGACTGTCGCCGGCATGGCGCTCAAAGCGGGTTACGATTGGTTCTATCCGTATTACCGCGACCGTGCGCTCTGCTTGCAGTTGGGGATGACGCCGCTCGAAATGTTTTTATCCGCCGTCGCCGCCGAAGCCGACCCAAACTCGCACGGGCGGCAGATGCCTTCGCATTGGGGCCACCAGAAATTAAACATCGTCTCGCAATCGTCGCCGACGGGGACGCAAGCTCTGCAAGCGGTCGGCTGCGCGGAAGCGGGCTATCGTTTTCAGTTGATCGACGAGTTGAAAAACAAGGTCGAGAATTTTCACGCCGATGAAGTGGTTTATATCTCGCTCGGCGATGGCACGACGAGCGAGGGCGAGTTTTGGGAAGCACTCAATACGGCGTGCAATTTGAAACTGCCGGTGTTGTTCCTCGTCGAAGATAACGGCTACGCGATCAGCGTCCCCGTCGAAGTGCAGACGGCGGGCGGCGACATTTCCAAGTTGGTGTCCGGCTTCCCCGATCTTTATTTGCAGAAATGCGACGGGACTGATCCAATTGAATCTTTGGAGACGATGGAGCGCGCCGTCGAGTATTGCCGCGCGCGGAAAGGGCCGGCGCTCGTTCACGCGCAAGTGATCCGGCCTTACTCGCACTCGCTCTCAGACGACGAACGCCTCTATCGCCCTGACGAGGAGCGCACGTCCGACGCCGAGCGCGATCCCGTCAAGCGTTTCGGCGCGCTCCTGATCGACGAGGGATTCTTGTCGCAAGAAGAGTTACAGAAAATCAAAGATGAGATCGACGCCGAGATCAGCGCAGCCACCGACATCGCGCTCGCCAGCCCGCAGCCCGCGCCGGAGACGGCGATTGATTACGTCTATTCGCCTACTGTCGATCCGACCGCAGCAGAATTTGATACGGAAGAAGGCGCGGAACTTTCGGGCAATGCGGGGACAATGGCCGACGGGATCAATCGCTGTTTGCATGAAGAGATGGCGCGTGATCCGCGCATCGTCGTCTTCGGCGAGGACGTGGCCGACGTGTCGCGCGAGGAACATCTCGACAAGGTCAAAGGCAAGGGCGGCGTCTTCAAGGTGACGGCCAATTTGCAGAGAAAATTCGGCGGCGCGCGCGTCTTCAATTCGCCGCTCGCGGAAGCCAACATCGTCGGGCGTGCCATCGGCATGGCAACGCGCGGCTTGAAACCCGTCGTCGAGATTCAGTTCTTCGATTACATCTGGCCCGCCTATCATCAGATCAGGAACGAACTGGCCTTGATGCGCTGGCGTTCGGGCAATGAGTGGAGCTGCCCGCTCGTGATCCGCGTTCCCGTCGGCGGTTATCTCAAGGGCGGCGCGGTTTATCACTCACAATCCGGCGACACGATCTTCACGCACATCCCGGGACTGCGCGTCGTCTATCCCTCGACCGCGCTCGACGCCAACGGACTTTTACGCACTGCGATCCGCTGCGACGATCCCGTGATCTTCCTCGAACACAAACACCTCTACCGGCAGGCCTATAACAAATCGCAGTATCCGCCCGACAACTTTATGATCCCCTTCGGCAAAGCGAAGACCGTGCGTGAAGGCAAAGACATGACGCTCATCTGTTACGGCGCACTCGTCCAGCGTTCGCTCGTCGCCGCGAAAGCGGCGGAGCAACAAGGTATCAGCGTCGAAGTCATCGACCTTCGCACGCTCGCGCCTTACGATTGGGAGGCCATTGCCGCGAGCGTTAAGAAAACCAGCCGCGCGATCATCGCGCACGAAGACACGCTCTCGCACGGCTTCGGCGCCGAAATCGCCGCGCGCATCTCCGACGAATTGTTTGAATACTTGGACGCGCCCGTGCGCCGCATCGCCGCGCTCGATACCTTCGTCGCTTACGCCCCGCAAGTTGAAGATGCGATCCTGCCCCAAGTCGAAGACGTAGCGCGGGCGATCACGGAGCTTCATTCGTACTAGCACAGGCTCCCGATTCGTTTGCAGGTTTGACCCCTGCCCGCCGGCTCAAGTTCGTCAAATCTTGAGCCGGCGTTTTACTGCGCGGCCTTTGCATTCTTCGTGACTCGGTTTTGCAATCTTTCGACAACATTTCCGCGCTCGACCGAAGCGACAGCTTGCGATACAGAGCCGTACTGTTCCTTTCCACCTTTCGCTCCGCAGATCCTTTATTGTCTCGCTAAATCACGAACACTTCGGCTTGCGCGTGACGGCACGGCGCTTGCCCAGATAATGTTTGTGTTTGATTATCGAATTCACTCCCCCTTCGTAAACCTACATTTACCCCCCTTCATGAACATATATTCAACAGGAGGAGAAGCTAGACGTATGAGCAGAAAATTTCTCAGCCTCGCAGGGAGTGTCGCCTTGACGTTGGTGACCGCCGGCACGGCTCTCGCGCAGGACACTAAACCGACCACCACACCGACCACCACAGTCACAACGCAAACCACCAAAACCATTCAAAACCCGGACGGTAGCTATACCGTCATTCAGTATCCGGCGGACAAAGAAGTGATCGTCGATTTGACGCCCGGCGCGACCTTGACGGGCGCGAAGGGTGCAGCCCGCGTCATGCGGAGCGGCGACGCAACGACGATCAATCTCGATCTGTCGGGATTGCCGAGCGACACGACGGCGCTGAACGTCTATGCCGTCGATCCGATGAATAATGTCACGCTGCTCGGCCCCGTCACGGTGGCGAGCGGCGTCGCGAAACAAACTCTCACGACGCCTTTGGATAAGTTCATGCTCGTGCTGTCGCCCGAAGCTAACTTAACGACGGTGGCGGAAAGCACGCCGGTCCTGTTCCGCAGCGCCGTGCCGCAGGGCTTCGCGGTCGTGCCGCATTCGAGCAGTGGTGAGCGCGACGGCGCAGCGGTCGGCGAGCGCGTCGCGGCGCCGACGACGGCGGGCGCGACGTCTGCTTACAACGTCCCGATGCTCGGCATTCCCGGCTTCCGTCGCGGAACCGACACCGAGTTGAAGATCAACTTCAGCGGCGAGATGACCGGCTCGCGCGCCAATGTTTATCTGGAACCGCGCAAGGACGGGCCGACCACGATCAAGATGCGCTTCCACGAATTGAAAGAAGCGCCGGGGGGCAAGCGCTACGTGCTGTGGGCCGTCGGCCCTGACAACCAGTACACCCGGCTCGGTCAGGTGATTAACACCGGACAGCGCAACGAAGCGCAGATTCAGACCGAGACGGCGCTGACCGACTTTGGCCTCTTCATCACGGCGGAAGACGCTGACGCTCCGACACCGGCTGGCGCAATCGTCGGCACGATTATTAAGTAACGCTATTGCGTTCAATTTGCACAAGCCGCTTGCTCTATTAATGGGAGCGACGGCTGGTGATAAAAAAGGCAGCCTTCAATATTGAAGGCTGCCTTTTTTTGCCTATCCTTTTCGCCGGGCGACTTGCCTGCGTGTCGCACAGAATTTTTGTTTGCTACGTTCGTGCGTCTGTGGCTATAATTCTTTCGCGCCGGCTATTCCGGCCTGTCCGTACAGTCCCGACGCTCGCCGGGACATCAGATTGCAACTAATCGCACCGGGAGCAACGCTGTCGCCGGAGACGCGCGACAGTTTCCCACTTCAAAGCTGACTAAAAGTCTCCCTGACTTTCACTGCGGGCCGCATTGCCCAGCCGCCCGCCAGAGTCGCAGCCATTCAGAGCCATGCGGAAACATTTTACCCCCCTGTTCACTGTTCTCTGCTTGCAACTCGCGCTCGCCCCGACGCCCGCGCCCGCGCAAGAAGAAACGCCCACGCTGCCCGCGCTGATCCGCCGTGTCAAGCCGTCAGTCGTCGCGATCATTACTTACGACGCTAAGGGCAACTCGCTGATGAGCGGCAGCGGTTTCTTCGTCCGTCCCGGCCAAGTCGTGACGAATCTGCACGTCATCGAGGGCGCGCGCCGTGTCGAAGTTAAGACGCTCGACGGCAAGGGCCGAATTTACGAGGCCGAAGGCGCGCTCGGCATCGACGAGGAAGGCGACCTCGCTCTCCTGAATGTTCCCGTCGCAGCGGAGCGTGCGCGGCAGACCGAGATGACAACCGACGTGCCGGAAGAAGGCGAGCGGATTTTCGTGATCGGCAACCCGCTCAGGCTCGAAGGCTCGGTCGCAGATGGCATCATCTCCGCCGTGCGCGAAGTGCCGAATCTCGGCCAGATCATTCAAGTCACTGCGCCCATCTCGCACGGCAATAGCGGCAGTCCCATCTTCAACATGAAGGGCCAAGTGATCGGCGTTGTCACGATCAAGATCACGAACGGGCAGAACATCAATCTGGCGATCTCCGCGTCGCGCGTGTTGGCGCTCCGAGCGGATGGGTCGGTGTCTTTCGAGGAGTTGGCGACCCGCCGCACACGCAACCCCGCCGTGCAGAACACCGAGACCGCCGCCGAGTGGTCTTACAAAAACGGCTTGAACTCGCTCTGGCTCGGCAACTACGACAGCGCGCTGAATTACTTCGAGAACGCTGTCAACAAAAATCCCAATCGCGCCGAAGCGTGGATGCAGGTCGGCTATTGCAAGGTCAAGCAGGGCAAGAGCCGCGAAGCGATCAAGGCGTACCAGCAAGCGCTGCGCCTGCGCCCCAACTCGGTCGAAACCTACAACAAGCTCGGCGATGCTTACTACTTCGCCGGCAACTTCAAAGAAGCCATCACGGCTTATCAACAAGCCGCGAGCCTCCGCCCCGATCAACCGGAAGCCTTCTACAATCTCGCGCTGGCCTACCTCGAAATCGGCAACCGCGCCTCAGCCCTCGCCCACAGCCGCACGCTGGAACAACTCGATGCACACCTCTACCGCAAGCTGCTCCGCGAGTTGGAGCGGTAAGAGCAAAGATAGACGGGCGAGCGGGCGAGGGGGAGACGAGGGAGAAACTGCCGGTTCTCTTCTCCCCGTCTCCCCCTCGCC
>JALZKK010000057.1 GCA_030859285.1 Acidobacteriota bacterium
GTTCTGCAACACGTCGGCGACGAGCGCGACTGCCGCCGGGCCGTTCTCTGAAAGCACGTCGATAGAGGCAGTCGTTTGATCGAGGCCCGCGCCGAGATTGAGGCCGCCGCCCATGCGCGCCGCCTCTTGCGCGATCTGCTCGGCGGTCTCGTTGATGTTGCCCGTGTTGACGTAGGCCGCCACCGTGACTTTCGGGATCGCGCCGTAGGGGACCATTGTCACCCGCAGGCCGTTCGGCAGCGAGAACTCCTGCTTGCGCGGCAACGTGAAAGCCTTCGGCGGGCCACCTTCGGGCGGCGTCTGCTTCTGTGGCGGCGCGCTTGGCGCGCTTTGCGCGGGCGTTGTTGTGGACGCGAACATCGTCAGCGCGAGCGCCGCTAACAGGGTGCGAGAGAATTTCTTTAAGTTCATAACATCTCCGTGAATGCTTGTATGACAACTCTCCTCCGCGCCCGGCTACTGTTTCGGCGCGACGGCGGCGGTCGGGGCGGCTTTGGTTTCGACGACGAGGACAGTGCGATTGGTCGGGCGCAGATACTCTTTCGCCGTGCGCTGTAAGATCGCCGGCGTGACTTTGCGGAATTCCGCTTCGTGCGTGTTGATGCGCGCCGGGTTGTCGTCGAAGAGGGCGAAACTGGCTAAGAGGTCTGCGCGCCCGAAACCGTTAAGGACGCCGAGCGTGTTGTAGAGGCTCGAACGCACTTTCGTGAGCGCGCGATCAATCATTGCCTGATCCACAGGTTTCTCCTGCACTTGCGTCACGACCGCGTCCACTGCCGACATGATCTGATCGGGTGTCGCAGACGGATCGTGGATGAGCGATCCCATCCAGAGCATTGGTCCCTCGTAGTTGAACATGTTGCCGAGCAGGTTAATGCCGCCCCCGACCGAGTCGGCGTAAGCGCGCCGCTTGACGAGTTCTTGATGGAGCAGGCTGTCTTCGCCTTGCAACAGCAATTGATCGAGCAAGCCCATCGCGTAGTACTCAGGCGTGTTGCGTTCGGGCATGTGGTAGGCGAAGGCGAGCGCGGGGCGGCGTGCGAGCGGGTCTGGCTTCGTGGCGCGCTTCTCTTTTTCTTGGCGCGGCTCGGAGATGTCCGGGAACGCAGGCTGCTTGGAGGCCGGAATGTTCGCGAAATACTTGGCGATCATTTTCTTCGCTTCGGGAATCTGGAAGTCGCCGACGACCACGAGTGCCGCATTGTTCGGCGCATAGTAAGTGTTGAAAAAATCTTGCGCGTCTTTGAGCGTCGCAGCTTCGAGGTCTTTGAGATCGCCATAAAAATTGTGCGCGTTGTGCCAGTTGGTGTTGGCGTACTGCGGCATGTCGAGCCACGGGAAACCGCCGTAGGGCGTGTTCAAAACGTTGACTTTGACTTCATTGCTGACGACGCCTTGCTGATTCGACAGATTGTCTTGCGTGATTTTTAAGCCGCGCATCCGATCCGCTTCAGCCCACAAAGCAGTTTCCAATTTGTGTGCGGGCATCACTTCAAAATAATTCGTGAAGTCGAAGCGAGTCGAGCCGTTGAGGATGCCGCCGTTCTCTTGGACCAGTTTGATGAATTCCATCTTGCCCAAGTTCTGCGAGCCTTGAAACATCAGATGCTCGAAGAGATGAGCGAAGCCGGTGCGGTCGCGCGGCTCGATGCGAAAGCCGATCCGGTAATAAGCGGCGATGGTGACGGTCGGCGCGGTCGTATCGGGCGAGAGGACGACGCGCAAACCGTTGTCGAGTTTGTAATACGTGGTCGGGATATTGATGGCGTTGCGTCCGGCTGCGGCGGGCGTGGCCTGAGACTTGGGCTGCCGTTGCGCCGCCGCCGGCAACGACGACACGGCGACGACGAACGCCGCGCCGAGCAGCGTGGTAGCGAGTTGACGAAAGCGAGCTTTCATAAAACCTCCATGCGAAATTGAGCGAGATGGTAGTTATAGCCTTCAAGCAAAAGTGAGCCACGAATGGACACGAATTAGCACGAAGGAAAAGATCAACGCGCGCCAGATGTTAATTGGCGCATCGCTGCCTGATGTGCCACCTCATTCGTGTTCCTTCGTGTTCATTCGTGGCTCAAGTATTTTCTTGAAAGCCATAGACGAAATTTGCTGTCGCGTTGATGCTTGGATCGATTTTCTGAAGCAAGTTACTTTAACGGGCGGGCGCGTCCGTAGGTTTCAAGAGCGGTAGTTAAATTTAGGATTGGATCGAGTCGCCGCCGGCGGATGAGGCTAAAGCAACGTCGCGTTGCTCTGCCTGTTGGCTTGGGGGCAGAGGAGCCTCCGGTAAATCGGCAAAGCTCTGCCGGTCGGTTTGTTGGAGCAGTTGAGCGCGATTGATGATCAGGCGGCTCACGTTTAGCCCTAGAGCGGCGTCAAGGACAGACAACTGATCGGCTAAGACGCGGCGGGAAACTCTCTCGAAAGCATCGCGCAGCATGGCGAAGGCAGCGCTCATGTCTTCGATGATGATGATCTCGACTTCGTTCCCTCCCCGCGCGCGGCGTCGTGCGAATTCAAGCAGTCGGGCGCGGCCTTCATTCTGAATTTGTCCGGTCGCGATCACGGTCAGATGCAGGGCTTGAGTTTCTACCGCCGAGTCTATCGCCCGCCGCGCGAACGCGGGGCTTAAGGGGCCATCTCTCAAGACGAAGAGGAACGGCTCGCCGCAGACGTTTGCCATCATCGTGGCTTCGCCGTCGCCGGCAGGCGCGTCCAACGCAATCTCGCTCTCCGGCAGTCCCAACTCGCGCAAAATCGAATGCAGTCGATTGACGAGCCACGCTCCATTCTCCAGCAAAGCGGCGGCGAGAGGTGTCGGTGCGAGCGTCTCTTCGATCTTTTCGTCGGCGACCGCCGCTCCGCACTCGGCGCAGGCAGCGTGGCTGACCGTCACGACGGCGAGCGCGTCCGGCGTCGGCAAGCGGAACAGCGAATGTCCGGTCTGGCGGCAAGTGACGAGGACTTCAGGCCGCAGCAAACCCGCGCCCATGAGTTGGTCCACCGATAGCCCCGTCGTCGCGAGCCGCTCGCCGGGCAGCAATTTCGCGGCGCAGCCTTCGGCGTGCGCTTGATGCGTGTGTTGGAGAAACTGCCTGACGTCCGCGTCTTCCAACAACTCGGCGGCGCGGGTGCGTTCGGCGGCGGTCTCACGGCGCATCATCGTGTAGCGGGCATCAACGTCCTGTCTGGCGACGTAGCGCGTGAAGGCAGTCGGCCCGGTCGCCGTCGCCTGCTGCCGCCATCCGGTCAAGGCGAGCGCCGTCACCGGGCGTTCCGCCCCCGTTTGCTCTTGAAGTGAGAGGACGGCGTCTGAGATTGTGCGGCAGAAAGAGTCGAGCTTATGCAGCGGCTCTCTCGTTCGCGCCTCGTAAATAATAGCGACGCGCATCTCTCCCGACACTTCTTCCGTCCCGTCGAAAATCAGCGCGAACACGTAGTCTTCAAAGCAGAAGAGATCGCCCGGCACGGGGAGCGACTCGTCCTCACCATCGGCAAGGAGCGAGCGTTCCATCGCGCGCGCGTGGCCGGTGTTCATCAGAACCTGCTCGTAGCAGTTCAAGCGGGTCGAGCGAATGAGCGGCGTCAGTCCTTGCCGCTGCAACTCTTCCAGCAGCCGCAGGCGGGCGGCCACGTCAAGCTGATACTCCAGAATCCGGCTCTCGATGAATAACATGTTGGTCTTTCGGTCACGGCGCAATTGAAGTTATTGCTGAGACGGCTTCACTTTAATCGACAGGGTTTCCTGCCCGGTCTTTGTGGCGTAGCGGCGTCCGCGCGCGAGCCGTAAAGCGTGCGCCTCGTAAGCCGCCATTCCCGGACGGCGGTTGACGACTGAGGCGCGGACGACACGGCCATTCTCGATCTGCATTTGGACTTGAACCGCTTCACCATCAGCGCCGCCGGTCGCCGGCTTTTTCACGGCTGCTGTCTTCTTTGCCGGCTCTGTGGTGGCAGCCACCGGTGTCTCGGTCGCGGGCGTCTCCGTCTCGCTTTGCCCGGCATGAGCGCTGGCGTTTCTCCTCCCCGACTCGCGGTTGAACTTGCGGAACTTATTCGGAGTCCCTCTCGCTCCAGACGGCGGCGCAGGGGCGGAAGCTGGAGCATCGACGGTCTGCCAGCCGGGGACGTTGGGAGTGGCCTCCCCAGCCTGCGATTCGGGGAGCGCGCGTTCGGCAGTCGGGTCTGCTGTCTGACCTGTCCGATCTCTGAGAGAAGCCACCGCCGACAGGCTCACGAGTAGTAAGCACGCCGCGCCGCTGGCGAGCAACACGCGCTGCCGGCTTTGGTGTGCCGGTCTCTGCGGCATCGGCGGTAGGGACGGAAGCAGGACGGCGGGAGCGTCCGCCAACTTCGGCTCATCAGACGTGGTTGAACACGGATGAGGATTAGTCGGAAGCAGGATGACGGGAGTTTCCGTCAACTTCGGCTGCTCGTCGCCGGGGAGAGCGCGCACGCGCCCCTCATCAGCGACGGGAAGCGTAAATGGCGGCGCGGAAAGCGCGAGGGTCTCCGGCTCGTTGTAAGTAGCGAGAGTCTTCGGCTCGCTGTACGTGGTGGTGATCGGCAACGGCTCTTCGCTCCAACAACCGAACAACTCCAAAATCACTTTCTGCGACCAAGAGTCAAGCGACTGTCGCGGCGGCTGAATGAGTGGATTGAAGTTGAAGGTCGCATTCGGCTGCGACAGCGCCACACAGACAGCCTGTAAGCCGTTCAAACTATGGAACTGCGCTTCAACCACATTGCCATCTTTGAAATAAAAGATGCCGGGGTGATTGGGGTACTCGATGAGCAGCCGCCCGGTCTTGTGCTGGTGGTGCAGAATGCCGATCAGATCGGACAGCGGGTACTCATTAAGATGCCCGGTCAACACCATGAACCGTTGATTTTCCATTTTACTTCTCCTTGTCTCTGCCGCAGACGCATCGTCTCGGCAAGAGACGGCGAGGAACAGAAGCGCGTGATCAAAGGTCTAGCGCGCTTCCTTGAAATCGTAGTTAATCGTGACGGTCGAACGGGTCGGCTGCCCCGCAATGCGCGCCGGCTTAAACCGCGCGCGCTTGGCCGCTTCCAACGCCGCCGGCTTCAACCACTGGGGGCCGCTAATGGCCTCTGCCTCGATCACACGGCCTGACGGATCGATGATTGCTTGCACCGTGACAACGCCATACAGTCTGGCTTTCATGGCCGTCTCCGGGTAAATGGGCTTGGGCAAGTAGATGGCCTTTGCGCCGATGGTCTCGCCGGAGGCTAACTTGGCGTCCGGTTTCGCAGCCGGGTCGGCGGCAGGAGGCGAAGGGTCTGAAGTCTTAATCAGCTCGCCATTGCCGGCTGTGTTCGTGGCAACAGAAGCCGTCGGGGATGCGACGTTCGGTCTCGAAGTTGTTGAAAGATCAAGCGCGGTCGGCACGACAGAGGCGGGCCGTTTGCTTGAAGCGCTCTCACTGGTGTTCGTCGGTTGCGCGTTGCGGTCCGTGCCTGCCGTTGGCTGGCCCTCGGCAGTCTTGGTCGCGGG
>JALZKK010000283.1 GCA_030859285.1 Acidobacteriota bacterium
GAGACTGATGCCGAAGTGCAGCCCGCGCTGACGCCGTTGGGAACGCAGCCCGCGCCGCCGGTGCGCGAGCGGGCGGGCGATGTGATTCATACCGCGCCGGAGTTCGCGGTCGGCGAGGGCGACGTTCGCACTGCCGGCGAGGACTTGGAAGTAGTCGCCGGCACTTCGCTCTGGAAGGATGCTTGGCGGCGTTTGTTGAGAAACAAACTCGCGGTTTTCGGGATGATCGTGGTCGGGATCATCATCGTTGCTTCGCTAATTGGTCCCGTCATCATCAGAACAACGACCGGCTACACTTACGACTACATTCCGCAAGACTCAAACCTGATCAAATCCTTCCCGCCGTTCACCGCGCCGGACAGTTCATTTTCATGGACGCACCCGATGGGGACCGACACGTTCGGGCGCGACATTCTCGCGCGCGTGTTGCTCGGCGGGCGCATCTCTCTGATGGTCGGCATTATCTCGACCTTCGTCTCGCTGATCATCGGTATCACTTACGGCGCGACGGCGGGCTTCTTCGGCGGGCGCGTCGATAACATCATGATGCGGATCGTCGATGTCATCTACGCGATTCCCTACATGATGATCGTGATCGTGCTACTCGCAATGTTCGGCGGGCAGACGGCACTCGGTCAATTGTTCCTGCTCTTCTTCGCGCTCGGCGCAGTCTCTTGGCTGACGATGGCGCGCATCGTGCGTGGGCAAGTGATGTCATTGAAGAATCAAGAGTTCGTCTTGGCCGCGCGCGCGACCGGCGTTTCGACAGGCAAGATTATCTTTCGCCATCTCGTGCCAAACACGCTTGGCCCGGTCATCGTCTATGCGACGTTGACGATACCTTCCGTGATGCTGCAAGAATCTTTCTTGTCATTTCTCGGCCTCGGCGTCCAAGCGCCGCTCGCGTCGTGGGGCAGCCTCGCGTCCGAAGGCATTCAGAACATCGCGATCTTTCCGTGGCAACTGATCTTTCCCGGCGTGACGATGGCTTTGACCTTGTTCTCCCTCAACTTCTTAGGCGACGGCCTGCGCGATGCGCTCGATCCGCAGATGCGGAAAGTTTAAGTGAGCGCGATAGGCCGGCGATGTAGCTTGCTGACGTAAATGGATTTGAAGAAGTTCAAAGTGTTCGTGCGGGGCGAAAATTTCTTGATGAACATCGATGGTGTAGAGCGGCGGTATGGGTTCTACACCACGAGATTTGTAGAAGCCCAGAGCGAAGAAGAAGCAGAGTTAGCAGTGGTGAATTTACTGCGTAACGACCCTAGATTAGTTCAAGCAGTGATGAACGAGAAAATCGATCCTCCGATGATGTACGCGGAAGAAATCACAGAACTGAAATCATTTGGGGAGTATCAAGTCCCGGGGACGGGCTTTAGCTTCTTCTGAAAGATGAGTTGATTGATGAGCGCGAACGGAACATTGCTATCGGTCAGAGACCTTCGCACGTACTTCGAGACGGAAGACGGCGTGGTGAAGGCGGTCGATGGCATTAACTTCGATCTCAAGCGCGGCGAGACTTTGGGGATCGTCGGCGAATCGGGATCGGGTAAGTCGGTGACGAATCTCTCCGTGATTCGTTTAATCCCGGAGCCGCCGGGAAAGATCGTGTCGGGCGAGATTCTGTTTGCGGGTCAAGATATATTGAGTTTGCCGATTGACGAGGTGCGGAAGATTCGCGGCAAGCGGATCAGCATGATCTTTCAAGACCCGATGACCTCGTTAAATCCGTTCATGAGAATCTCGAAGCAGTTGATGGAAATCACGCGATTGCATCTCGGCCATACGAAGGAGCAGGCTTACGAACACGCGATCAAGATGTTGGAGACGGTCGGCATTCCTGATGCGCGCTCGCGCGTGGATAGTTATCCGCATGAGTTTTCCGGCGGGATGCGGCAGCGCGTGATGATTGCGATGGCGCTCTCGTGCGAACCAGAGTTGTTGATCGCGGATGAGCCGACGACCGCGCTCGACGTGACGATTCAGGCGCAGATTTTGGAATTGATCAAAAGTTTGAAGCGCGAGACGGGGACGAGTGTCATTCTGATCACGCACGATCTCGGCGTCGTCGCCGGAATGACCGATCACATCATCGTGATGTATGCCGGCAAAGTATTCGAGCAAGCCACGACGCGCGAGCTTTTTGCCTGCCCCGGCAATCCGTACACGAAAGGCTTGCTCCGCTCCGTCCCCGATCCCGCGCACGAGCAGGGCAAAGAGTTGTATCAGATTCCGGGCTTGCCGCCAGACGTGGCACATCTCCCGCCGGGCTGCCCGTTCGCGCCTCGCTGTGAACGCGCCGAAGAGATTTGCCACCGCGAATTTCCGCCGTTCGTGCAATTGACGAAAGATCATCACTCGCTCTGTCATTTTGCGGAAGATGTCTATGCGAAGTCATGCAACGAGCGAGGTGAGCGGGGAAAGGCAGGAATTTAAGCGGATGAAATTAACCACGAAGAACACGAAGGACATGAAGAGTGAAGAGGGAAATGGGCGGCGATTTATTTTTGAAATCACTTCGTGCGCTTCGTGTCCTTCGTGGTTAAAAATTCTAAAGGGAAGCAACAGATGAGCGCGCAGATTACTACCGCCGAACAGATTCAACCGATGCCGCCGATCTTGACGCCGGGTGAGGGCGAAGAGCCGTTGATCTCTATTCGCGATCTGAAAGTTCATTTCGATCTCGGCGGCGGGACGATGTGGGATAACCTCGTCGGCGGCGCGAAAGTGAAGCGTGTAGTGAAGGCTGTGGACGGCGTCTCGATTGATATATTGCAAGGCGAGACGCTCGGACTCGTCGGCGAGTCAGGCTGCGGCAAGACAACATTGGGTCGCGCGTTGTTGCGCCTGACTGAGCCGACCGGCGGGCAGGTGTTGTTTCGCGGGCGTGATCTCGCGCACCTCACGCAACGAGAAATGCGGGGGCAGCGGCGGCACTTGCAGATGATCTTTCAAGACCCGTATGCCTCTTTGAATCCGCGCATGACCGTCGGGCAGATTATTGGCGAGCCGGTTGAGACTTTCCGCCTCGCGAGCGGCAAAGAGAAGGAGGCGCGGATCAGAGAATTGATGGAGACGGTCGGACTCAGCCCGCGTTTCATCAAACGTTTCCCGCATGAATTCTCCGGCGGGCAACGGCAACGGATCGGGATCGCCCGCGCACTCGCCGCGAATCCTGATTTCATCGTCGCCGACGAGCCGATCTCCGCGCTCGATGTCTCCATCCAAGCGCAGATCATGAACTTGATGGAGCGGCTGCAACGTGAGAGAAATCTGACTTACTTATTTATCACACACGACCTGCGCGCCGTCCGTCACGTCTCGGATCGTGTGGCCGTGATGTACTTGGGGAAACTCGTCGAGATCGCGGATGCCAAGACGGTTTATGATGAGCCGTTGATGCCGTACACGAAGGCGCTGATCTCTGCCGTGCCAGTTCCCGATCCTGAGATCGAGACGACGCGCCAGCGCATCGTGTTAGAAGGCGACGTGCCTTCACCCATCAACCCGCCTCCCGGATGCCGCTTTCACACGCGCTGCCCTTACGCCATCCCAGCGTGCAAAGAAGTCGTGCCGCCCCTCGCCGAGATCAAGCCGAATCATTTCGCGGCTTGCATCCGCATCAGCCCTGATCAGCCGGACATTGAACAAGTTGCGCCGGGCGACGCCCCGGGCCTGCAAAATCCCGGGCGGATCATCGCGCAGTGAAAAACGCGCGGAATTGAATATATAAGTTAAACAGGTGCGTTCGTGCGGGATGCTCCGTTGAGCCGTCAAGTGAAGTTCCATCCCGGTGCAAGGTATCAACCCTTGTCCGAGGGTGAGCGAATACTTATACTGCGGCGGTGACAGGCGGTGAAATTCTAGCGCCCGCAGGCTCGGCACAATGCATGTCTTCATCTTGCATGGCGACCGATCCTCACCCGGCAGAATCAGCCCGCCACTGTCGTACAAAATTCTCGAACGCACTGCCGCTACACAAACCAGATGGTCGCCACTGAGCCTGTCCGTTTTCTCGAAGAGAGTATGCAACCGCCGGCAACATGGGTGGAAGCGCAGACCTCCGTTTCGGCGGAGGCGGGACTCGCCGTGCTGTTAGTAGCAGGCCATCAACCTCCGCAATTGACAGAGACCGGCAACAATTCGATCTGCCGGGCCTTCCAATCCTCAGCCGCGCACGCGCATCTGTGCGAGCCTTACTGCGGCGAGGCTTTCAAGCGGGCGCAGGCAGCCGGCCAAGCCGCTTATTATCGCTGCCATGCCGGGCTGCATTGCTTCGCGATGCCAGTCGAGATCGAAGCGGGCCGTCCGCTGGCCGTGATCGGCGGGCGCGCTTTTCTTTCAAGCAATGACTATCGGGAATTGATCGAACGCTGCCGCGCCGGCGATCTGGCCGATCTACTGTCTCCCG
>JALZKK010000086.1 GCA_030859285.1 Acidobacteriota bacterium
GGTCAAGACGAAGCTATTGATCTCGCGCGGCACGCCCAAGTTTTCTTCCGAGACGCGCAACGCCGTCGGCAGCGTCGCGTTTGATGAAGAAGTCGAGAAAGCCGTCAGCATGACAGTCTTGATGCGCCGGAAAAATTCGAGCGGGTTAATGCGCGAGAGGAAATAAACCGACAACGAATAGACGCCGAACATATGCAACGCCAAACCGCCCAACACCGTCAACACGAACCATCCCAGCGCGCCTAAGAGATCGAGGCCGAAGCGCGCGGTGTTGTTGAAGAGCAGGCACGCCACTGCGAACGGTGCGATCTTCATGATGATGTCGATGATCTTCGCAGAGATTTCAAACAGCGCCTGCAAGCCGCGCAGCAAGGGCGCGGACACCTCGACGGGAATCAGCGTCGCGGCGACGCCGAGCAAGACGGCGAAGAACATCAAGTGCAGCATGTCGGGCGTATCGGATTGCGTCGTCGCGCCCTGTTTGACGCCTGCGATGGCAGCTATCGGATTCGCCGGCACGATGGTCTTCACGACCTGCATCAAAGCCGAATCGGTGGTCCCCGTCTTCGTCGCATCGGCCACACGCTTGCTCGCGTCCGAGCCGTAACGCGCCTCTAATCCTTGCGCGGTCGCCGCATCGATGCGCGTTCCCGGTCGAATCGTGTTCGCCAATGTCAGCCCGATGACGACAGAGATGGCTGAGATGACGAGCGTATAGGCGAAAGATTTCAACCCGACGCGCCCGAGCTTGCGGATGTCGCCGATGCCGGCGACGCCGACCACCAGCGACGAGAAGACGAGCGGGATCACGACCATCAACAGCAAACGCAAAAACAACTGCCCGATGGGTTCCGTGATGTTGTTGACGACCCACACGACGCGCGCATTATCGCCACCCAGAATCCGGTTTGCTGCCACGCCCGCCACCACGCCGACGACCAATCCGATCAGAATCCGCGTATGCAGCGGCATCCCCTTCGGACGATCCGGCGTCGTGTCTTTTAAGTCGGTCGTCAATTCCCGCTCATAAACGTCGTCACGGCTTCGCGGCCTCGTCACATCTTTTTCATTTTTCTCTTCGGCCATCTCATTCCTCAGCGACCGGCAACAAGCGCAACCACACTCGTCACTCGTCACTGTTCTTTATCTTCCCCACTTCAGTTTTCCGCGTAAAACTTCAAAATAATTCCGGTTGATCGGCTGCATGAGATGAAAGGCCGTCCGGCTCTTCGAGATCGAGACGCGGTCGCCGGCTTCCATCTTGTAACCAACTTGGCCGTCGAGCGTGAGCGCGACTTCCTCGTTGGGCGTCTTTAAGATCAATTCGATCTCGGCATCGTCGGGAACGACGAGCGGGCGATTCGAGAGTGTGTGCGGGCAGATCGGCGTGATCACGACGGCCTCCATCGAAGGATAAATGACCGGGCCGCCGGCAGAGAGGTTGTAAGCGGTCGAGCCGGTCGGCGTCGAGATGATCAACCCGTCGGCGCGAAAGCAGTTGACAAACTGCTTATCCAGCCACGTCTCAATTTCGATGATCCGCGCCAGCGCCGACTTGCTGACGACGACATCGTTGAGGACACGATTGCGTAATAACTTCTCTTCTCCGCGATAGAGTTCCGCCGCCAGCATGACGCGGCGATCCAGACGGTAGTTGCCCTCGAAGATCGCCACGAGCGCTTGCTCCATCTCTTCGAGGCGAAACTCTGCGAGATAACCGAGCGTTCCGAAATTGATCCCCAACACCGGCACTTCGCGTTTGTCTAACAACCGCGCCGTCGCGATCATCGTCCCGTCGCCGCCGAGGACGACGATCATATCCACGCTCTCGGCCAACTCGTCGTGTTCCAACGTTTCGATGGCGCAGCCGGTCTCCTGCACAATCGAGGCCGGATCGATCTTCGGCCCGGCGACGAGCGTCACGCCACGCGCGTTCAGCCATTCGAGCAGGCGGCAGATCGTCTTAATCGCCTCCGGCTGATGAGGCTTGACCAGCACCCCGACACGACGAATCGTGAGTTTCTCCATCGCTCACACAACGGCAGGAGGCAGACGGCAGGAGCAGGAGGCAGGTCAAGCCGCCGTCGTTCTGTTCCTGCCTCCTGCCTCCTGCCCCTGCCTCCTGTTTATCCGACTAACGGCTCGCCCAGATAGACGATGTGCCAGCCGTTGCGCTTGCTGGTGGCGAGGCTGCGGTTGAACCATGCGGCGGCGGCGTCTGCGTCTTGGTAGGTTTGCGCGGCAGGCAGAGGTTGACGCGGAT
>JALZKK010000088.1 GCA_030859285.1 Acidobacteriota bacterium
AGTGACGAGTGACGAGCAAGAAGACAAGTTTTCATTCTCGTCACTCGTCACTCGTCGCTCGTCACTGCTTTTTGAAACTGTTTCCAATAATTTGACGTAGAAGGTTTGTCGGCGCAGGCTTAAACTATTGAAGGGCTTAGATGGATGCCGCGCCGGCGCTTCACTGCATCTAATAGCATTTTAGACTTCCCCAATTGAAGGAAACGAAGAATTATGGCTCTGAGCCGGAAGAAGAAAATTATCATCGCGGTCTCGGCGGTAGCCGTGCTGGCCCTCGTCATTATCATTAGCGTCGCGGCCAGCCGGAAGGACGAGCCGGAAGTGCAGGTCGTGAAGATCGAGACGCGCCCCGAACTGCGCTCGACCGTCACGGCTTCGGGCGAAGTGCGTCCCGTCAAGTTTTTTAACCTGACGAGCGAAGTGGCCGGGCGGATCGAAGAGATTTACGTCCAAGCCGGCGCTCAGGTAACACAAGGCCAACCGCTCGTGCGCCTCGATCCGACGCAACTGCAATCGGGGCAGGAAGCGCAGGCCGCCGCCGTGCAGGCCGCCTTTAGCGACGTGCAGAACGCGCGCGCGCAAGTCGCTTCCGCTGAAATCAACGTCGCGCAGCAACAGCAGGGCATCCTCACGGCGGAGGCCGCCCTCGCGCAGGCGCGGCAGGCGGTTGTCACCGCGCAGACGAATGTTGATCGCGAGCAAGTAAATCTCAACACGGCGCAGCGCGAGTTAAAGCGCACGACCGATTTAATCGAGTCCGGTGTCGCTTCGCGCTCTGAGTACGATTCAGCGAGCGACCTTGTCGAACAGGCAAAAGTCTCCCTCCGCACCGCGCGGGCGCAACTCGAACAGCAAAAGATCGCCATCGAAGAAGCGAAGGCGCGCGTCAATCAAGCACACATTAACTTGCGCGAAGCGCAGAACGGCGTCGGGCGCGCGCGCACCAGCGTCTCGACGAGCGAAGCCCGCGTCAATCAACAGCAGGCCATTCTGCGCGGCGACGCCAGCCAGCGCGCCAAAGCCACGCAGGTCTCCCCGCTCACCGGCGTCGTCGCCGACATCCCGGCGCGCGAAGGCCAATTCGCCCTCGCCAACTTTTCCTCGACGCCCTTGATGACCATCGCCGACATGTCCACGATCAATGTCGAGGTCAACGTGGACGAGACGGAGATCAGAGAAGTCGCTGAGGGCCAGCCCGTGAAGGTGAAAGTCGATGCGCTCGGTGAGCGGGAGATCGAGGGCGTCGTCAGGCAAAAGAATCCGCTCGCCATCGGCAAATCCGACACGCAAGGCGGCGGCATCAGCACCCGCGTCAACGTGCAGGAGGCCAAAGAATTCAAAGTCGTGATCGAACTCAGAAACATGCCGGACGAAGTCCGCGCCTCGCTCCGCCCCGGCATGACGGCGACGGCTAATATCACGACGATAGTCAAACAGAACGTCTTGGCCGTGCCGCTCCAAGCCGTCGTCGAAAAACCCGCGCCGACGCCGCAGCCCGGAGCCGGCAGCAACACACCCGCCCCCACGCCCGCCGGCGAAAAGCCGAAGGACATCAAAGGCGTCTATCTTTTCGACAACGGCAAGGCCAAATTCGTCGAAGTCACGACCGGCATCACCGGCGAATCCGACATCGAAATCTTGAGCGGCTTGCAACCGAACGTGGAAGTGATCACCGGGCCGAGCCGCATCCTGCGAACGCTGAAGGAAGGCATGACGGTCAAAAAGCAGACGCGCAAGCCCGGCGAGGGCAACTCGAACTCTGAAGAGAACAAATAAGGCAATGATGAAAGATTGCGGATTGCGGATTTGAAGACAAAATTATTTCTGTCTGCTCCTTCCGCAATCCGCCTTCTGTCTTTTCAATCTGCATTCCGTAATTGAAGAATATGAGCAACGCCACATTGATGGAAACCCCGATGCCTTCCTCGACCGTCCCGTTGGAAGAGCGAATCGAACATGGCGACTTGCTGGCGCATGACGCTGTGCCTGCGGCGCTGATCTCGATGCGCGACATCTGGAAAACTTACCAGATGGGATCGGAAGAACTCCACGCGCTGCGCGGCGTCTCGTTTGACGTGCAGCGCGGCGAGTACGTCGCGATCATTGGCCCCTCCGGCTCCGGCAAGTCAACCTTGATGAATTTGATCGGCTGTCTCGACACGCCGAGTCAAGGGCGTTACTGGATTAACTCGAAACTCGTCTCCGAAATGGACGACGATGAACTCGCTCGTATCCGCAACAAAGAGATCGGCTTCGTCTTCCAGACCTTCAATTTGTTAGCCCGTGCCACTGCGCTGCACAACGTCGAACTGCCACTGATCTACGCCGGCATCAGCGCATCAGATCGCCACGAGAAAGCCAAACGCTCTTTGGACTCGGTCGAACTCAGCGACCGCATGATGCACAGGCCGAACGAACTTTCAGGCGGCCAACGCCAGAGAGTCGCCATTGCCCGCGCCCTCGTCAATCACCCGTCGCTGCTCCTCGCCGACGAGCCGACCGGCGCGCTCGACACCAAGACCAGCGCCGAGATCATGAACCTCTTCGAGCGGCTTCACGCCGAAGGCAACACGATCATTGTCGTCACACACGAACACGACGTCGCCTCCCGCGCCCACCGCATCATCCACATCCGCGACGGAAATATCGAAAAGGACGAGCGGATTAAATAAGTCCAATGTCCAATGTCCAATGTCCAATGTCAGGAATGTTATCTTAGACTTTGGACTTTAGACTTTAGACTTGCTTTATGCGCCTCTCGCCTCTCTGGGAATCGTTTCGGATCGCTGCTGCGAGTTTGCGGGCGAATAAACTGCGGACAGCTTTGACGCTGGTTGGGATCGTGGTCGGCGTGGCGGCGGTGATCGCGGTAGTGACGATCATCGAGGGGCTGAATCAGACGGTCGCGGCCACTTTTTCTTCGCAAGGTTCGACGGTCTTCTCTATTTCCAGACGCCCGCAAGTCACACTCTCGCGCGAAGACTTCATCAAATTCAACAAACGCAAAGACGTGACGCATGAGGACGCCGGGGCGATCAAGCGTCTCTGCACGGCTTGTTGGCGCACTGGCGTCGCGGCCAATGCGCTGGGCAATTTGAAACATGGGGACCAACGCTCGGATGACGTGCGTGTGCGCGGCATCTCGCTCTCAATCCTCGCGATGGAGGACGTGAACATCGAACACGGGCGCGCGTGGTCGGAGAGCGAACATCAAGCCGCGCGCGACGTGTGCGTGATCGGCCCGGACGTCCTCGACAATTTGTTTCCGGGCGTGCCGCCGGAGCGGGCGGTCGGGCAGGAACTCCGCGTGGGTGGCCGCGCATTTGTGATCCTCGGCGTCGCCGAAAGGCTCGGTAAACTGTTCGGCTTCTCGCGCGACAATTATGTGCTAATTCCCTACCCGACGTATCAAAAAATTTATGGCGCGCGTAATTCGCTCATTGTCTTCGTCCAAGCCGCCAGCGCCGAAGAACTCGAAGCCACGCAGGATCAAGTCCGCACGATCATGCGAAACCGGCGCGGCAAAACTTTTCGAGACGAGGATGACGGCTTTTCTTTGGAGACGCAGGCCGTCTTTCTCGACCTCTACAGCAAAGCGACTTCCAACATCTACATCGTGACCATCGGCGTCGCCGCCATCTCGCTCGTCGTCGGCGGCATCGTCGTCATGAATATCATGCTCGTCTCCGTCACCGAACGAACAAAGGAGATCGGCATTCGCAAAGCCGTCGGCGCGAGCCGCAAAGACGTGCTGACGCAATTCTTGATCGAGGCTGTGATGCTCACCGCCATCGGCGGCGCGATGGGCGTCCTCTTAGGCTTCGGCCTCGCCTTCGGCCTCGCCAAAGCGCTGGGCTTCCCGCTCCTGTTCAGCATTCTCTCGGCAATCCTTGGCGTCACCGTCTCCACCATCGTCGGCATCGTCAGTGGCCTCTGGCCCGCGTGGAAAGCGTCGAGCCTCGATCCGATTGAAGCTCTGCGCGCAGAATGAGAATTTTTGATTTTTGATTTGCGATTTTTGATTGACAGGGGTGAAACCTGTTCTCTGAAGTTTGTTTTCCAAATCGCAAATCAAAAGTCACAAATCAAAAATCGCAAATCAAAAATTATGAGTCTTGACGACATCAAAGAATCCGCCGCGATGGCGTTTGATACGGTGCGGGCGAATAAGCTGCGCTCGGCGTTGACGATCTTGGGCGTGGCGATTGGCGTTGTCACTTTGACGTTTATGGTGTCGATCATACAGGGCTTGAACCGCGCGTTCGCGGAACAGATCGAGGCGCTCGGATCGAACACGATCTTTATCTCGAAATTTGATCCGGGCTTCGGGCGGATGCCGGGGGCGGAAGAGCGGCAGCGCAAGGACATTACTCTCGAAGACGCCGACGCGCTCAGGCGTGATGCCCTGTCTATCGTCGGCGTCTCGCCCGTCTATCGGAAGATCGCAGAGACGGTGCGCTACGAGGACAAGCAGACCGACACGCCGATCTTGTTCGGCGTCACGCCTTATTACGAGTTCACGCACTCGCAATATGTCGGGCGCGGGCGCTTCATCAGCGATGTGGATTTGACGACAAAGGGCAACGTCGCCGTGCTGGGGCAGGACGTGGCGCGCGCGCTCTTTCCGCTGGAAGAGCCGCTCGACAAAGAGATCAAGATCGGCGGCACACCTTACACGGTCGTCGGCGTGATGGAGCCGCTCGGCAGTTTCTTCGGCCAGTCGCGCGACAATGCGCTCTACATACCTCTGACAACCTTCGCGCAGTATTACCGCGACGTGCCGATCCCGGAAGTTTTCTTCTTCATCATCGCGCGCCCGCGCTCGCGCGCTTTCGTCAATTCGGCAGTGGACGAGATCACGGACATCCTGCGCCGTCGCCGCCGCGTGCCGACATCCGCGCCGAACAACTTCGGCATCTCTTCGCAAGACTCGCTTCTTGATTTCTACAACCAACTGACCGGCGCGACCGCGCTCGTCTTAACTGCGATCTCTTTCATCGCACTAATGATCGGCGGCATCGGCGTGATGAACATTATGCTCGTCTCTGTCACCGAACGCACGAAAGAGATCGGTATCCGCAAGGCGGTCGGGGCAACGCGCGGCAACATCCTGTCGCAGTTTTTGATCGAGGCGGTGGTGTTGACCGGCATCGGCGGCTTAATCGGCCTCGCCGTCGGCGAGATTGCGAGTTGGTTGATGAACAAGTATTCACCGCTGCCGGCGTTCGTGCCGCTGTGGGCCATCGGCGTCGGCGTCGGGATTTCGGCGAGCGTGGGGATCATCTTCGGTTTGTGGCCGGCGTGGAAAGCCGCGCGGCTTGATCCGATTGAAGCCCTGCGCTATGAATAAGCACGCTCGTTCATCCCGAACCGAAAATTCAGTTGCCCGACCGACGCATGAATAGATACTTTTGGTTTCGCTCTACCTCGCCAGCGCAGTTGAGCCGTTGCCCCCGCGCACTGGCCGCCATCGCACTCTGTCTGTTTTGCTTTGTCAGTCCGACCGCTTCGCCGCTCGCGGCGACGAGCGCCGACCCGCAGCTTTTCACCTACGAAGGATTGATTCAGCTCTACGAGCAAGAGACGCTCTCCACGCCGCTCAACAGCCAGTTACAACAGTTGCTCACGACGCCCTTCGTCAGCAATGCGGCGACGGCGCGCGGCGTGCGCCCGTTAAAGCCCCAAGCTGGACAGCTCGGACAATTTCTGCGCGTCGCGCAGTGGAACATCGAGCGTGGGTTGGAGTTCGCAGCGATCAGCGCGGCTTTCACCGACGCGGAACAATTCTCCGCGCTGATCAATCGCGGGAAATTCGCGCACGGCACGCCGGAACGAGCGCGCGTGCTGCGGCAGATCGAGTTACTCAAAGAAGCCGACGTGATCATCCTCAACGAAGCGGATTGGGGGTTGCGGCGCACCGGCTATCGCCATATCGCCGCCGAGTTAGCCGAAGCGATGGGGATGAATTATGCCTACGGCGTCGAGTTCGTCGAGATCGATCCGCTCCAACTCGGCACGGAGAAATTTGCAGGCGCGGAGGCGAAAGATCAGAGCGAATTAGCGGAACACATCAAAGTCGATCCGGCACGCTACAAGGGACTGCACGGGACGGCGATTCTCAGCCGCTACCCGCTGAAAAATGTCCGGCTGGTCCCCTTCAAGTTTCAAGGCCACGATTGGTACGCCGACGAGAAGAAAGGCGTGGCCGCGCTCGAACTCGGCAAGCGCACGTTGGGCGAGAAAGTGTTTCTCGAAAAGGTGGCGCGCGAAGTTCGGCGCGGCGGGCGCATGATGCTCATCGCAGAGATTCACGACGCGGACATCCCGACGGGCGCGGCGGTCATTGTCGCCACGCACCTCGAAGCGCGCACCGCGCCGAAGAACCGCGTCAAGCAGTTGCGAGAACTGCTCGCGCACATTCAACACATCGAGCATCCGGTGATCCTCGCCGGCGACATGAACACTTCGACGAGCGATCAGACGCCGACTTCCATCCGGCGTGAGATCAAGAAGCGACTCGGCAGTGAGAAGTTCTGGCTTGAGCAGGCCATCAAATACGCGACCGGCGTCGGGCTGCTGCTTGATGTCGTCAGAGGCGGCGTGAACTTCAGCCGCACGCACGCTGATCCGACCGTCCGCAGCATCAAGTTCGTCGCTGAGAACCCGGAAGCCAAGTTCTTCGAAGTCCTCAAAGATTTCCGCTTCGCCGACGGCGGCGCGTTTGACTTTCGCGGCGACCGCGGACGCTCGTCAAATGGGATGCCGGGGACGTTCGCCAACTCGAACGAGCGCGCCGACAAAGGCTTCGCGACGACCTTCGCTGTCGACCGCACCATCGGCCCGACCGGCAAACTCAAGCTCGACTGGATTTTCGTCAAGCCTGCCGCGCTGACCAAACCCGGAGACCGCAAACAATCCTACCGCTTCGCCCCGCACTTCGGGCGCACGCTCACCGAACTCAACAAGAGCAACGAAGACCGCATCTCGGACCACAATCCGGTGCTAACCGATTTGCCCTTCCAAGAGCCGCGCATTAAATAGGACGCGAGCGGGGTTGGATGGAGACGTGTCTCCAACAGTGGTTTAGTATCAGGCGAACTCGACTATACGTCGGGCGTGCAAGCGCACGGTTCATCACGAGCATAAGTGTAAACACTTATACAGTATGGGTGTTCATACTGTCGCGCACATTCCCTTCCCGATTTATCCTGAAATCCTGTGAGTGCGGGAAAGGAGTGTGCGATGAAGAGCGAGCAAAAAATTGATATCGAGAAATCGTATGCGGCGAAGGAGACCATCGCCAAACTGCGCCGTTTAGCCGATGCACTGGAAGCAGAGAAAACTTTCGAGATACAGATCGGCGGCGAACGTGTGTACGTTCCGCCCTACGCCATCATTGAGTTTGAGTATGAGCGCGCCGGAGATCAAGAAGGGATCGAGATCGAAATCAAATGGAAGCGCAACGAGTAGAGGCCATCACATCGTCCACCCCGCTCTGCGCTACATCTTCGGAGCAGCGCACGCCAATCGAGCAAAGTAAAACGATCAGAGAGCAGAACGGTCAAGCGCAGAGACAATGGTGGTTGACGAATACACACCGCCGGGCTGGAGTTACAACCCATCCGACTGGTCGCGACGCCTGCCGATTATAGGGTTGGCGCTGCTCGGTTTCGGCATCGCATTGTATCTCGCCCTTTATCAATGGCGAGTGTTCGGGAGTGTGTGGGAACCGTTCTTTGGAGATGGTAGCCGGCGCATCCTCAACTCCAATGTTTCGCGTCTCCTGCCGATCCCTGACGCCGCGCTGGGGGCGCTCGGCTATCTGGTCGATGCTGTGACGGGCGTTGTCGGCAAGCGCGAGCGGTGGCGCACGATGCCATGGATTGTAGCCGTCTTCGGGTTAGCAGTCGGCCCGCTCGGCGCAGTCAGCATCTTGCTGGTGATCTTGCAGCCGGTGCTGTTCGACGCTTGGTGTACGCTCTGCTTGGCTTCGGCGCTGATCTCCGTCTGATGATCGGCCCGGCGCTGGATGAGCTCTTAGCCAGCCTGCAACACATCAAGCGTGAGCGACAGCGCGGACGTTCCGCATGGCAGGCGTTTTGGGGAAATTGAGGTCGGAAGACAGGAGTCAGAAGTCAGAACGAAAACACTTTGCCTTTATTCTAACTCCTGTCTTCTGTCTTCTTGAGGTATGTGGCCGCGAATAATCAACATCGCTTTGGGCGTGTGGCTGATGGCGGCTCCGGCGGTCATCGGTGACGCGGGAGCGGCACGCACCAATGATGTCATTGTCGGCGCGCTGGCGGCGAGCTTGGCGCTGATTGCAATCTCAGAGGCGGCGCGCCCGGCGCGGTGGGCGGGCTTCGCGCTCGGGTTGTGTCCCCGTTTTGCAACTAAGTTTCTAAAGCGTCCGTAATATAGCCGTCGTGAAACTAATTGAGACATTAAAACTCGCCCTCTCGACTATCTGGGCGCACAAGTTGCGTTCGACGTTGACCCTCTTGGGAATGATTGTCGGCGTCACGGCGGTCGGTGTCGTCTATTCGTTGATTCAGGGTTTCAACAGTTATGTCGATGAGAAGATCGCCGGCATCGGGGCGAAGTCTTACACTATTCAGCGCTTCGGCTTTGAGGACTGGAAAGATACCGACGCTATCGCCGCCGCCCAGCGCCGCAACAAGGATTTGACGCTCGCCGAATTGGATTACTTAAAAGCGCGCGCGACCTTGACCGATAAGCTCGGCGCGAAGGCGCGTCCGACGCGCGCGCAGATCAAGCGCGGGACGGAGATTCTCGAAGAAGTCCCGGTGGACGGCGCGACGCCCAACATTGCCGACATCGAAAAGACAGATATTGCCGATGGCCGCTACTTCGTCGAAGCGGAAAATGAGAACGCCGCGCGCGTCGCTTTCATCGGCGCGGATGTGGCCGAGAAACTGTTTCCGGGCCGCGCGGCGGTCGGCGAAGAGTTGACGATCAACGGCCTGCCGTACCGCGTGATCGGCGTCGCCGTCGCCAAAGGCACAGTCTTCGGGATGCCGCAGGACATGTTCATCACGCTTCCGTTGAAGACTTATGCCAAGAACTACGGCGGACTGATTCGTTGGCGCTCGCTTTATTTCGTCGGCACGGCGAAGAACGACGACGAGTTCACCGACGCCACTGAAGAAGCGCGCCAGATCATGCGTGTGCGCCGCCGCGTTCCCGCCGGCGAGAAAGATAATTTCGGCGTGATGACGCCCGACGCAATTACGGGAATGCGCGACCGCATCTTCGGCTCGATCTTCCTCGTCGCCATCTTTGTCCCCAGCATCGCGCTCGTCATCGGCGGCATCGTCGTCATGAATATCATGCTCGTGTCTGTGACCGAACGCACAAAAGAGATCGGCATTCGCAAAGCCATCGGCGCGCGCCCGACCGACATCCTGAAACAATTCCTCGTCGAATCGGTGACACTGACAGCCTTCGGCGGCGCGACAGGCGTCCTGCTCGCGTGGCTGATCGGCGTCGCGTTGACCGCCTTCTTTTTTCCGACGCAACTCTCGCTCGGCGCGGTCGCCATCGCCATCATCTTCACCGGCGTCATCGGAGTGCTGGCCGGCATCTTCCCCGCGTGGAAAGCGGCGCGACTCGATCCGATTGAGGCGCTGCGCGCCGAATGAGTAGTCAGTTTTCAGTTTTCAGTTTTGAGCCGAAGAATTTGCTGAAAACTGAAAACTGAAAACTGATTATGAAGTTACTACGCACCGACATTTTCGAGAACTTGATGATGGCGCTCGGCACGTTGCGGGCGAATAAGCTGCGCTCGTTTTTGACGGTGTTCGGCGTGATGATCGGGGTGATCGTGGTGATGGTCATCTCGTCGTTTATTAGCGGGATCGACATGTCTGTGCGAAAGGAGATCGAGTCATTCGGGACGCGCTCGATCTTTCTTTATAAGTTCGAGCCGGGTATTCACATCGGGCGGATGTCGCGCGAAGAACGGATGCGAAAGCACTTGACTTACGATGATGCGATGGCTATCACGCAGCTTCCGACGGTGGAATTGGCCGTGCCGTTTTTGGACATCAGCAATAGCTTCTTCGGACAAAAATTGAAAGTCTCGACGAAGGGCAAAACGTCAGAGGCGGTGCGGCTTGAAGGGACTCTGCCCGATTACCTGCGGACGGGTCAGGAAGTGTTGTCGGAGGGGCGTTTCTTCACGCAGTTTGAGAATGACTCTAACCAAAACGTCGCCGTCATACGCGGGCGCGTGGCTGAGGATTTCTTTCCTTACGGTTCGCCCGTGGGACAGACCATCGACATTGGCGGGCAAGAGTTCCGCGTCATCGGCGTGTTGGAGATGCGCGAGCAACTGTTCGGCGGCGGCAGCGGCAGCGACGATATGAACAACGGTATCTTCGTCCCCTTCAACGTTGCGCGGAAGCTGAAGCCAAACTCTGAAGACATCTTTATTCTCGCAGTGGCGAAGGAAGGGATGATGGAAGAAGCGAAGGATCAAGTGACTGATCTGTTGCGCGTGCGGCGGCAAGTTCCCTTCGGCAAGCCGAACAACTTTGGCGTTGCGACCGCCGATTCGATCATCAGCCAGTTTCGCCAGATCACCGGCGGCATCGCCATCGCAATGGTTGCTATCTCTTCGGTCGGCCTGATGGTTGGCGGCATCGGCGTGATGAACATCATGCTGGTGTCCGTCACTGAACGCACGAAAGAGATCGGCACGCGCAAGGCCATCGGCGCGCGCCGTTCAGACATCATGTGGCAATTCTTGATCGAAGCGATGACGCTGACCGGCTTCGGCGGCCTCGTCGGACTTTTGATCGGGTGGGGTCTGACTTTAATCGTCCGCCTCTTCCTGCCGTCTTACGTCCCGCTCTGGGCCCCCGCCGCCGGCTTCATCGCCAGCGTCGGCATCGGCCTCGTCTTTGGCCTCTGGCCCGCATGGAAAGCCGCCCGGCTCGATCCGATTGAAGCGCTCCGGTATGAATGAAAGAGGGAAGAGGATAGAGGGTAGAGGATAGTGAGAGGCACACAGCTTTTTCTTACTACCCTTTACCCTCTACCCACTATCCTCTACTTTCACGCCATGGGCTGGCCCATCACAGCGGCGAAGATGACGGCGACGAGCGCGCCGATCAGTGTAATGACGATGACGACTGTCCACGCCGCGCCCGCCGAGAGGCGCGCGATCTTTTGTAAGCCTATCGCGGCGAGAAACAATCCATAAATTTTGAAGAGATCGAACGTGCCGAGGAGCGTTGCTAAGACGGGCTGCTCGGTGCGGTTGACCAGCAGGCTTAAGTTCGCATGAACCAGTCCGCGCGTGGCCGTCGCCGCTTCGGACACGTCCGGCGGATTGACAAAGAGGATGATGATGTTGGCGAGCATCATCAACACCACTGGCGGGAACGACGAGTAAGCCCAGACGGCGAGCGCCTGCTGGTAAGTCATCGCCTTGCCCATCGCCATTGTGCCGAGCAGATAAATCCCTGCGCCGACGGCGAGGACGAGAAAGATGCTGATCACCGGCCCGGCGTAGGCGAGCGTTTTGAAGATGGGGCCGGACTGCATCTCAATGGCCCGCTCTTTTTGCTCGTCGGTCATCTGCGCGGTCTGCGGTGAACTCTCGATAGCCGCGCGCACCATGTCGTTGTAGTTGATCTTCTGGAAGACGAGGACGGTGAAGAGCAAAAACATCGTGGCGGTCAAGAGCGTCGCCACGACAAAGCGCGGGCGGGCGCGCAGGGCCTCGAACGTGCGACCCGGCTCGAAGAAGATGTTCGCCAAAGTTTCGGGCGTGGACATCTCCGGCGCGTCAGGCCCGCTCGTTGTCGGAGGAGCATACGACGGCGGGGGAGTCATCGGAGTGTAAGATTCGCTCATAATTTTTCGTCCGTTAAAGTTGCAGCTCTCCGAAAGAGCGTGGGAATGTGCGGCCCGGTTCTTGTGCCATCCAAGCGCGCGTGCGTTTTAACGCAACTTGGTACGGATGGCAAGAGGCACGGGTTTCACACGTGGCTTTCGGCTTAACGCCCGTCATCGGCGGAACGACTGCCCAGCAACTCAATCGCTTTCAGGACGCGCCGGGTGTTGTGGTTCACATGCGCGCCGAGCGCAAACAGTCCGAAAGCCAGAATGGTGTAAATGGCGATTGTCGCCAGCAACAACAGCACATGCGTCCGGTCGGAGAAGTCCGCGAGCAGCAAAAAGCCCGCGAGGAAAGAGGCTTCGACGACGGCGGCCCCGACGAACGCGGCTCTGTGATGCCGCTCACTCTGCTCGATGCGGTCGAGCGCTGTTCTACGAACTTCATCAACGCTAACGTCTGACATAATAACCTCCGTTCGGCAATTGCCTACTGGTAAACGCGCTTTTTTTGCGGTATGCACCATTATGCTCCGCGCGCTCCGGCACAGCCGGCTCAACGCAAGAGCAAGTAAACAACAGTCGGAATCAGCACGAGTGCCTCGATAATGGCGAAGGCGATCACTGCTTTTTTGAGACGGCTTTGGCTGCTATCAGTATTTGTGCCAACGCCCCGGCTTATCTTTTTCTCTGACATTTTCTCCTCCTCTTAGGTCTTAGCTTTCTGCCGGCAGCTTTCGACATCCGAGCCTCTTTGTTCATTCACCGCACGGCGCAAGCTATGAAGGCCGTAAGCCAGCCGCGACTTGGCCGTGCCTAAAGCTATCCCAAGCACTGCCGCCACTTCAGTCAACGGCATTTCATGTAAGTAATGCAGCACGAGAACCGCGCGGCTGGCCGGTGACACGCGAGCGATCAGCACAGGAAGCTGCTCGGCTATTCCAGCCGCCAAATCTTCCGCCGGCGGTTGAGCCGGGATCGCTTCTAAAATGGACTCGTCCCTCACCTGTTCCCTCCACCGCCGCTCACGCCGCAGCCGCTTGAACGCTTCTCTGGACGCAATCCGGTAGGCCCACGGTCGGAATAACTCCGGCTCTTGCAGCCAACGCAGCTTGCGATAGATGAGGATGAAGACCTCTTGCAAAATGTCCTCGGCCATCGTACGCTCACCGGTCAACCGGAAGACGTAACGGTAAAGCGGCTCTTGAACAGCTTCCAGCAACTCGGTCAACGCCTCCCGATCTCCAGATTGAGCGCGCAGCACCCACCAAGTTTCCCGCTTCAGATTTCTCGCGTTCGTCATCTATCTATAGAGAGCCTGTCATTGGTCAGGCGGTTCGAATCCGGCTGGAAATTACTGCGGAAGATTCAGCGAGAGCGAAGAGGGAACTGAAGAGCGCAAAGCGAATAAAATTACGGGGAGCAAGCCAAGAGCAAGATTACAGCCGGCGGTTTTACGCCGCTTCCTCGATCTTCTCCTGCGCCTCGGCCTGCTGCGATTCGTCGGCGGTCAACTCTTTCTGCTGGTGTTGGGCGTCCGGCTCGTAGCTGAGGGCGATCAAGACGGGGAAATGATCCGAGCCGAAGTAGGACAAACGGCGGAAACCGATCAGCCGGAAATGATTTGAGTGAAAGAAGTGATCGAGCGGGAATCTGATGAACGGGTACTTGGCGTGGAAAGTGTTGTAGAAGCCGCGACCGATGCGCGGGTCGAGTAGCCCGCTGATGTCTTGAAAGTGATAGTTGGTGTGCGACCACGCCACATCGTTCAAGTCGCCCAGCACGATGACGGGCGTTTCCTTCCCTTTGATCTCGCGCCCGACGATGAGCAACTCGGCGTCGCGCTCGGTTGACTGCTCGTCTTCGGTCGGGAACGGCGGGCGCGGATGCAGGCAATGGAGTCCGACTTCCATTCCCGAAGGCAATTTGATCTGCGCGTGGATGGAAGGGATGTCATCCTGAATTAGAAACTTGATTTGCGGATTGAGCAGTTCGAGCTTTGAGTACAAAAGCATTCCGTAGGTGTTGTCCTGCGCCTGACGAACGGCGAACGGGTGCGTCCGCTCGAACTCTCTGAGTTGCTCATCCCACCAAGCATCTGTCTCGACCGTGTGAATAATGTCGGGGTCGGCCTCGCGGATGATTTCGCGCAAGCGCGCCGCATCGCGATTACTCATCAACACGTTGGCGAATAAC